>JAQWJZ010000013.1 GCA_029248105.1 Flavobacteriales bacterium | reverse complement strand
AGATAAGGAGACATGTTCAACGAGCGTTGAAGAAGGCAAACGACTAGTAACTGCTCTAGGGTGTAACGACTGCCATTCTCCTAAGAAAATGACTGAATTTGGTCCTATCCCCGATGAAAAGCTTTTGCTTTCTGGTCACCCACAAAATATGTCTTTATCGGAATATGACCCAAGCTTGCCTAATTCTGGTAATTGGATACTGTTTAACGGAATTGGCACAGCAGCCGTAGGTCCGTGGGGTACTTCTTTTGCCTCCAATTTAACACCACACGAAACAGGTTTAGGAAGTTGGACTATTGAACAATTTACCAAAGCTATGAAAGAAGGCAAAAGCAAAGGTCTAGAAAATGGACGTTTCTTATTACCTCCTATGCCATGAATGGGTTATAAGAGCTTAAACGATAAAGAAATAAAAGCCATTTTCAATTACTTACAATCCTTAGAGCCAGTAGAAAACCTAGTCCCTGCACCACTACCGCCTCTATAGAATTCAAACAAGCCAAAAAAACTCACATCTAAATGCAAGAAAGACATAAACTAAGAAAACAATACTTCAATGAACAAGGGACGACTTCAAGCAAGTACGTCTTTCCATTAATAAATCGATTTAAATCCAAAAGCAGGAACTTATCCGTTCTTGAAATAGGGTGTGGAGAAGGTGGAAATTTGCTGCCTTTTTTTGAATCTAAAGGTTTTAAAAAAATTGTTGGTGTAGATTTATCAATAGGTAAGATTGAAAACGCTAAAAAATATTACTTTGAGCTGAGCGATACTAAAACTATTGAATTTATTCATTCCGACATATACAATATTAAGCCCTCCGAACTTGGTCTGTTTGATGTCATCATCACTAGAGATGTCTTGGAACATATTCACGATCAAGAAAAGTTTTTGCAGTTTGTAAAACCCTTACTTAAAAAAGATGGCTTGTTTTTTCTAGGCCTCCCTCCTTGGCATAATCCTTTTGGTGGTCATCAGCAAATGTGTGAAAGCAAAATTCTTTCCAAACTGCCTTACTTTCACCTTTTACCTACAGTTCTTTACAAAGTGGTTTTGAAAGCATTTGGCGAAAGTCCTGTTCGCATAAAAAATCTAGTAGAAATTAAAGAAACAGGGATTACTATTGAACGTTTTGAACGTATTCTCAAAAAAACAGGATACAATGTCTTGAGTAGGACATTGTATTTTATAAATCCTAACTATGAGATAAAATTCGGATTGAAACCACGAATAGCCAATAAACTCATATCTTCAATTCCGTATGTGAGAAACTTTTTAATAACCACCAATTATTACATAATCGGACCAAAAAAGTAAACTTACTTCACCCTAAAAGCAGTGCGTCTGTTGGTGGCTCTACCCTTTTCGGTATCGTTAGTAGCAATAGGTTGACTAGCACCAAAACCCTTGTAGGTCATTCTGTTAGCATCTATACCATTATCTACTAGAAAATCATAGACTGCTTTGGCTCTATTTGTAGAAAGCATAGTATTATGTGTTTCTGTACCAACATTATCGGTATGCCCCTCAATCTCAACTTTAAGCATAGCATTGTTGCGCATAAAATTAACAAGTGTGTTTAATTCAACCTCCGATTCATCTTTAAGACTGTAGGCATCGGTATCAAAGAAAATATTATTTAATACAATCTTACTTCCCTTATTTAGCCTTTGCAAGGGAATATCTAACTCCAAGGCTTGTAAAGCACTCTGCTCATCTAAAGCAAAGTTTTCAGAATGGAATAAATAGCCCTCCTTAGAAACATTAACGGCATAATTGGCATTTGCAGGCAAACAGGTAAAAAATTCACCCGTCTTGGTATATGTAAATGAAGATATCATGACCTTTCCTGTTGCAAGGTCAATAATCTCTACACTAGATTTCATAGGTGTTTTTGTTTCAGCATCATACACATTGGTATTGAGATAAGCCACTTGCTGAGATTGCATTTCTTGTGGCAAATGAAACCAAAAGATATCTTCTTTTCCATAACCCGATTTATCGGATGCGAAATAGGCGGTTTTGCCATCAGAACCTACAATTAAACTGTTTTCTATGCCGTGTGTGTTAATAGGATAACCTAAGTTAATAGGGTATTGCCAAGATGCTGATGGATAGTCCCTTCTACTCAAAAACAAGTCGAAATCACCCAAGCCTGGATGTCCTTTAGAAGCAAAATATAAAGTTTGATTATCGGTATGAATAAAGGGTGACATTTCATCGTAAGAGGTATTTATGGTAGAGCCTAAATTTACAGGCTCTGAAAAAGTCCCTTTTTCGGTTAATACACTTTTCCAGATGTCCATACCGCCATAACCCTCCGGTCTGTTACTCACAAAATAGAGCTCTCTGCCATCAGGAGATATGGTAGGTTGTGATTCCCAATGTTTAGTGTTGATGCTAGGTCCTATATTTCTAGCTTCTGACCACTGCCCATTTCTCTTGACACTGATATAAATATCACAACGTCCCAGTCCATCTTTTCTATCACAGGCTGTAAAAAATAACACTTTACCATTAGGAGATAGGCATTGAGCCCCTTCGTTGCCCATAGTATTGACAGATGGTCCCAAATTTTGAGCCATGCTCCATTTACCATCTTTGTACACACTTTGAAAAAAATCTTCCGACACTATACCGTTTTGGTAGGGTCCTCTACGGGTAATAACAAATAATTTACCATCGGCAGAAACACTAGGCAAATACTCTTCCCATTCAGAATTTACTCCTTCGCCCATATTTTTAAAGTCAAAGGGTTTAGGATTAGCCATCGCATCGATAGAAAATTCACAATTTTTAAGCTCTTTCCTAGCTGACTCCACCTTTTCTGAACGTTGGTATTTAAAAGTCAAAAAGTGGGTGAAAGCTCTTTTAGCTTCCACATAATCGGGCTTTTGCATGTACAACATTCCTACCTTCCAATAACCCCATGCATTATCAGGGTTATTATCGGATAAGCCTTTTAAATAATTATCTATTGCCAATTGTATATTTCCTTGTTCTTCTTCTATCTGCCCCAACAACAAATAGGTTGGCAAATAATTATTATCGTGTCGAATAGCAGACATTAAAAGGTCTTTGGCTTTTTTATCGTTACTGACTTCAAAAAGCTCCACCGCTTTTACATAGGCTTTTTTTGCTTTGGGCGTATTTTGCGAAAACAGAATAAAGGGAAATAATAAAAGAATAAGGATGTTTTTCATTTCAAGGGGGTTTAAGATTATGGGATATTCATATACTTATGCGTCTGTAAAGATATATTCCATTGGGGGTTATTCATCACGTAATCTACTATTTTAGGCATCATTTCTTGGGCTTTGCTCCACTCGGGCTGTAAGTATAGCTTACATGAAGAAGAGCATTTACTAGCAAATTGTTCCGCCCATTTGAAATCGTCTCTATTGTGTATTATAACCTTTAACTCGTGAGCTTTAGGAATTATTGTTTCTTGGGGAGGATTATTCTTTTTAGGTGACAAACAAATCCAATCGAAATCACCCGTTAGTGGATAAGCACCAGAAGTTTCTATATGTACGCTTATTCCCTTATTATGAAGACTATCAGTAAGGGGTTGCATATTCCACATCAAAGGTTCTCCACCTGTTACTACCACCGTTTTTGAAGGGTGAATAAGGATCTGATCGAGCATATTCTCCAAAGATGTTGGTGGATGTAACTCAGCGTCCCAACTTTCTTTAACATCACACCAATGGCAACCCACATCGCACCCTCCTATCCTTAGAAAAAAAGCCGATTTGCCCGTATGAAAACCCTCGCCTTGAATGGTGTAAAAAGCCTCCATAAGAGGCAACATAAGCCCCTGAGCAACTAATGTATCTTGAGTTTTGTTCATTAATTGAATCCTTTAACAGCTTGCAATGTGTTTTTTAAGAGCATAGCAATAGTCATAGGGCCTACTCCACCAGGAACAGGTGTTATGTATTCGCTTTTAGATGCTACATCATCAAAATTAACATCGCCTTTTAACTTCCAACCACTTTTTGTCTTATCAGATTTCACTCTACTAATACCTACATCTATCACTGTTGCACCATCTTTGACCATATCTGCAGTAATGAATTCGGCACGACCTAAAGCGACAATAAGAATATCGGCAGTTAGGCAAATTTCTTTGAGATTGGTCGTGCGGCTATGAGTCAAAGTCACTGTACAATTACCAGGGTAACTGTTTCTTGCCATAAGAATACTCATCGGTGAACCAACAATATGACTACGCCCAACTACAACACAGTGCTTACCTTCAGTGTGTATTTCGTAACGCTTTATCAATTCGACAATACCTGCTGGTGTAGCTGGTAAAAATGTTGGTAAGTTCAAAGCCATCTTACCGATGTTTTGAGGATGAAAACCATCGACATCCTTAGATGGTAATATGGTTTCAGTAATAGTCATTTCATCGATGTGAGATGGTAAAGGCAGTTGGACGATTAATCCATCAATATTGGAATCTTCATTTATCTTTTGTACTTGTAATACTAATTCTTCTTCGGTAATACTTTCATCGAATCGTAGCAAGGTAGAGTCAAAACCTACCCTTTCACAAGCCTTAACTTTTGCTCCTACATAAGTCTCGCTAGCCCCATTATTACCAACTAAAATAGCCGCTAAATGAGGTTTCTTTTTACCCTCTTCAACCAAAACCTTAACCTCTTCAGCAATTTCTTGCTGAATATCTAAGGATGTTTGTTTACCATCTAATATTTGCATAAGCATTACATTCTAGGCATACCGCCCTTATTCTTCATCATTTGCATCATTTGCTTGGCGCCACCACCCTGCATCATCTTCATCATTTTACCCATTTGTCCAAACTGCTTAATAAGCTGATTGACATCTTGAATAGAAGTACCACTACCATTAGCTATTCTCTTTCTTCGGCTACCATTCAAAATTTTAGGATTGCTACGTTCTTCTAATGTCATAGACTTAATCATAGCCTCTATTCCTTTAAAAGCATCATCGTCAATATCAACACCCTTCAAGGCTTTACCCATTCCTGGTATCATACCCATCAAATCCTTCATATTACCCATCTTCTTTATTTGCTGTATTTGCTTGAGAAAGTCGTCAAAACCGAATTGGTTCTTGGCAATTTTCTTTTGCATCTTACGGGCTTCATCTTCATCGAATTGTTGCTGTGCTCTTTCCACCAAAGAAATAACATCACCCATGCCTAAAATACGACTAGCCATTCTATCAGGGTGGAACACATCCAAACCGTCCATTTTTTCACTCGTACCAATAAACTTAATTGGCTTATCTACTACCGAACGGATAGTAAGTGCAGCACCACCTCGAGTATCACCGTCTAGCTTAGTCAGTACAACGCCATCAAAATTTAATTTCTCATTAAAGGCTTTAGCTGTATTGACTGCATCTTGACCAGTCATTGAATCTACTACAAATAATATTTCGTTGGGATTAATTGCTGACTTTACAGAAGCTATCTCGTTCATCATTTGCTTATCAATAGCCAAACGACCAGCCGTATCCACAATAACTACATTGTGATTATTTGACTTGGCGTACTTAATAGCATTTTGAGCAATTTCTACTGGATTTTTATTTTCTGTTTCTTTATAAACCTCAGTACCTACTTGCTCACCCAATACCCCTAACTGATCAATAGCCGCAGGACGATAAACGTCACAGGCAACTAAGAGAGGTTTTTTATTGTGTTTGTCTTTTAAATGCAGTGCCAACTTACCAGTAAAAGTGGTTTTACCTGAACCTTGCAGTCCTGCTATCAAAATAACGGTCGGACTACCATCTAGGTTGATATCTGATTTAGAACTACCCATTAATTCGGCTAACTCGTCACGCATTATTTTGGTAAGCAATTGACCAGGCTCAACAGCCGTAAGTACTTGCTGACCAATGGCTTTTTCTTTCACTGTAGCAGTGAATTGCTTAGCTGTTTTGAAATCCACATCGGCAGCCAATAAGGCTTTACGGATTTCTTTCATAGTCTGCGCTACATTAATCTCCGATATACTACCCTGTCCTTTGAGGACTTTAAAGGCTTTTTCTAATTTTTCTGATAAATTTTCAAACATATCTTTTACATTCTATCGGGTACATTTACCCCTAATAATTTCATACCTGTTTTACTTACTCTTGCTACCATTTGGCAAAGCGCAATTCTAAATGCTACTTGGTTTTTATCTTCGCCAATCAAAATAGGAACATTCTGATAAAAACCGTTGAATTCTTTAACTAAATCATAAATATAATTTGCCACTAAAGCCGGACTGTATGAATTTGCTGCCTCCTGAATAACCGTTGGGAAATCATTAATCTGCTTTATAAGTGTACGCTCTTTCTCTAGTAAATCCAATCCATTTATAGTAAACTGAATCTCTTTGTTATATTTCTTAACCATGGTTTGAATACGTGCATGGGTATATTGAATAAATGGTCCGGTATTACCGTTGAAATCAATAGATTCTTCTGGATCGAATAACATACGTTTCTTAGGGTCAACCTTAAGCATAAAATATTTTAAGGCTCCCATACCAATATTTTCATAAAGGATATTAGACTCCTTTTCTTCCATGCCGTCTAGCTTACCTAAATCTTGAGCTATGGTTTTGGCAGAGTCTACCATTTCTTGCATCAAGTCATCGGCATCAACAACTGTGCCCTCTCTAGACTTCATCTTTCCAGAAGGCAAATCTACCATTCCGTAGGATAAATGATAACAGTTTTTAGCCCAATCGTAACCTAACTTATCCAAGATTAAAAACAATACTTTAAAATGATAATCCTGTTCGTTACCTACTGTATAAGCCATGTGAGAAAAATCAAAATCTTGATGCCTTTGTATAGCAGTACCAATATCTTGAGTCATATAGACAGCTGTTCCGTCTGAACGTAATAGAATTTTCTCGTCCAATCCATCGGCAGTCAAATCAATCCATACAGAACCGTCATCTTTCTTGAAAAAAGTGCCTTTATCTAATCCTTCTTGAATGACAGCTTTACCAAGAAGATAAGTGTCACTTTCGTAATAGTTTTTATCAAAGTCAACACCCATTCTGTCGTAAGTGTATGAAAAACCATCGTACACCCAATTATTCATTTTTTCCCAAAGTGCTATAACTTCAGCATCTTTTGCCTCCCATCTACGCAACAAATCTTGAGCTTTTTTGAAGAGAGGTGCTTCTTTTTCAGCCTCTTCTTTTGACATGCCACTTTCCACCAATTGAGCTTGTTCAGTACGGTAGTGTTTGTCAAAAATGACATAATACTTACCTACAAAATGGTCGCCTTTCATCTGAGTTGACTGTGGTGTTTCTCCATTACCAAACTCCAGCCAAGCAATCATAGATTTACAGATATGAATACCTCTATCATTGATGATTTGTACCTTCTTGACCTTTTTACCAGCCGCTTTTAATATTTCTGAAACAGATGCTCCTAAAAGGATATTTCTGATGTGTCCCAAATGCAGAGGCTTATTGGTGTTAGGGGAAGAAAATTCAACTAGGTGATTTGCTGAATCCTCAGAAGTCTCTATACAACCGAAATTATCCGTATCAAAAGCCGTTTGAAATTGCGATAACCAATAGGAATTATCAATGCTTAGATTCAAAAATCCTTTAACGGTATTATAATCTGATACGAGAGAAACATTATCTTTTAGATATTGTCCGAGTACTTCACCTGTTTGCTCAGGGCTTTTTTTGAAAAACCTCGTTAGAGGGAAAACCACTAAAGTGATATCTCCTTCAAATTCTTTTCTAGTTTTCTGAAATTGAAAAGATTGTACTTCTGCTTGAAATAGCTCTTTTAAAGCCAATTCTACTGCTTTATGTAATTCTTGATCTATCATTAGGCTTGAGGTAAAAATATTTCGGCCATCATACATCGTGCACTACCACCTCCACATGCTTCTATGGTATCTAAGGAACTATGAATAATGGGACAATGATTTTCTATCTGAGAAATCTGCTCTTGAGTCAAACTATTATACGCTGAATCAGACATCACCAGATATGGCTTATCTCCCATTAGCTGTAACATATTTCCTGCAAAATGTTGTTTTTGATCTTCTGAAATTTCTATTATTTCTTTGTTTGTTTCTTCCAATATCTCAATAATATGAGTGCGTTCTTCCAATTCATCAATAGTATCTAAGCAAATAACAGCAAAATTATCGGCTACACACATCATTACATTGGTGTGGTAGATAGCTAAACGTTCACCGTTTACATCTTGATTTGCAGTAAAACAAACGGGTTTATAGCCGAAAACATCACAAAATTGAATGACTGCTTGTTCGTCAGTTCGTTCTGAGATAGCGGCATAACAGTACTTGTTTTCTCTATCCAATATCATACTTCCTGTCCCTTCTAAATACCTATCGTATTCTTCAAATTCAGTAAAGTCATGAATTTCTTCAATATGAAAACCATAATCATCAACTAGAATATCAAAGATGTCTTCTCTTCTCTCTGTACGTCTATTTTCTGCACACATAGGATATAATCCTACGTCACCATCATTGTGAAAGGACACCCAATTGTTCGGAAAAATAGAGTCTGGGGTATCTGGTTCTTTAGTATCCTCAACAACTATAACATTGACTCCCTTAGCCCTTAATTTCTCTACAAAACTGTTGAACTCCGCTAAGGCCTGCTGTTGTGTAGCTTCAGGTGATAGACCGTCCAATACTTTTTGATAATAATTGTTTACAGCCGTTTGTTCGTTAAAGCGAAAGCTAACGGGTTGTATCATTAATATGTGTTTAGTAATCTGACTCATTTTCTTCTTAATGGTAATGTAGAGCAACGTAACAAACCTTCCATTTTAGCAATTTCGGCGTAAGGTACTTCTTCTACAGTGAATCCTTTGTTTTTTAATTCATTATTTAATCTTACAAATCCTTTTTCTGAAAGTATAACTTTAGGAGATATAGAAAATACATTAGAATTCATCTCATACATTTCTTCTCGAGTAATGAAAATGATATTTTCTTCGCCAAAGTGATTAACTAAAAAATCAACATCTGAAGTATTTTTAAAACCACCTGCATACATTATAGCCGATTGTTCTCCTATTGGTTGGAAACAACAATCTAGGTGTAAGGCATTATCTTTAGGGTTAGAGTCTGACTTTTTTAACTCAAAGCCTCTTACTTTTTTATTAGGAAACGCCGATTGTAAAAAGTCAATAGCTGCCTTATTGGTTCTTGCTACTTGATATTTATTAAAATCTTCTTCCTTTGAATAACCGATAAATACATAGTCGCCACATAACATCACATCTCCACCTTCAACTCTAGCACCTTCTGGCATAGAGATGATTTTGTTGGAACTAATTTTCTCTAGCAATGTATCTATTGCTAAAATTTCTTGTTTTCTATCTTCAATAATATTTGGAATAATGAAACTGTCGCCAATAACAAATCCTATATCTCTTGAAAAAATTTGATTTAATCCTTCTATATTATTTGGTCGTAAAACTTCGACACCGTACTTCAAAAAAATAGTTTTGACAGCATTCATTTCGTTAATAACATTTTCTTGAGTAGGAAAAGTGCCATTCAAAACATGCTCTTTAGACTTCGGGTCATAGCAATCCTCAATTTTTGGCGTACCACCAAAGCTATCGGGCAAACCAAGAATAACAACCTCCAATTGACTCGTTTCGTTATGTAAATTAAGTGCTATCATCTTTTTTCAATGAATGGCAAATTTAACTATACTTTAGGGTTTAATAAAATCTTAAAGATGATATTATTTGCACACATAAATTTGAATATATTTGAAGAGTATTTCAAAAAAAATGAAAGATAAATTTGTAGCATACCGTTGTGAAAATAGAATTGGCTTTATCACTTTGATGAGGGCAGAAAAAAGAAATGCTCTCAATCCACAGCTTATAACAGGTTTAAAATCGGCTTTTGATACTGCCGAAAACGACGAAAAATGTAAAGTTATCGTTTTGGAAGCTGAAGGCGAAGCGTTTTGCGCTGGGGCTGATTTGAAATACTTGCAATCTTTGCAATCTTTTTCGGACGAAGAAAATGTTGCCGACTCTAACAATTTAATGCAGTTATTTAAGCAAATTTATACTCTTAAGAAGGTTGTAATAGCCAACATTCAAGGTCATGCCATAGCCGGCGGTTGCGGATTGGCTAGTGTTTGTGACTTCTCTATTGCCTCGGAAGATGCTAAATTCGGCTATTCTGAAGTGAAAATTGGCTTTATACCTGCTATTGTCAGCGTGTTTCTTTTACGTAAAATTGGCGAGGGAAAAACTAAAGAACTACTGCTAAGCGGTAAAATCATTAGTGCAACAGAAGCCGTAAGTATAGGATTGATAAATCAAGCTGTTGAAAAATCAAAACTCAATACCACTGTATTGAAACTAGCAAGCAAATTGTGTGAGCATACTTCTGAACAATCTTTAGAGCATACAAAACAGCTTATATCAAAACTGCAATATATGTCGTTAGATGATGGTCTTGAGTATGCTGTCCAAGAAAATGCCAAAGCCAGAAAAAATGACGATTGCAAAAAAGGAATTAGCTCCTTTCTCAAAAAAGAAAATTTAAATTGGTAGAATTTCATTGAATGAAAAAAAAGAAAACTAAAAAAGAAAATATCTTTAAACGCTTAGCTCAAAAACTAAAAATTGAAGATGAAAGAACAAAAAAGATAATTGGTTTTGTATTCTTATTTTTCTCTCTATATCTATTCATCGTTTTTGTTTCTTATGTATTTAACGGCAATATTGACCAAGATAAAATAGGTAAACTGACAGATGAAATCAGAAATTTTGGTGGCGTGTTTGGTCACAGAATATCACACCTATTTTTATACCATTATTTTGGTATTTCTTCATTTTTAATTCCCCTACTATTTTTCAATTGGGGTTTGTCACTTGTATTTGATAAAACTTTATTTTCTATTAAAAAAGGGTTTTCAATAGGATTACTGGCAATTGTTTGGATTTCTCTATTTTTTGCCTTTTTCAGCTCCCCTTCTATTCTTGGAGGAGTATTTGGTAGTGAAATGAATGAATTTCTAGCATTACGAATCGGTAAAGTAGGAAGTGGCTTTGTCATTTTTCTTTCTCTTTTGACTTTTATCATTATACGTTTTAACCCAAAGTTTAAATCAAATCAAACAACTGAAAATATCGAAATTCCTGAAGAAGAAAACGGTATTGATGATTTAAGTTCTGAAGAAATTACTATCAGCACTTTTGAAGAGCCTACTATAGAAATACCTACCGAAACAATATTAGAAACCCCTAGCCCTTCTGAAAAAGAAATTGTTACTAAAACAGAAAATAAAGAAACCGAAGATCATGATTTAGGCATAGAGGTTCATGTCAATGAAGAAGATACATTGAGTCAAAAAGATATAAAAACGAAACTTGAAGAACTTGGTGATTACGATCCTAAATTGGATTTGTCCAACTACAAAATACCTGCCATAAATCTATTAAATGACTATGGCTCTGGAAAAATAGAAATTGATAAAAGTGAGCTAGAAGCAAATAAAAATAGAATTGTGGAAACACTGGCCAATTACAAAATTGGTATATCATCCATTAGCGCAACTATTGGACCTACTATTACGCTTTATGAAATTGTTCCTGAAGCTGGTGTACGTATTTCCAAAATCAAAAACCTAGAGGACGATATCGCCCTTAGTTTATCCGCTTTAGGTATTCGTATCATTGCGCCTATCCCTGGAAAAGGAACTATCGGAATTGAAGTGCCAAACCAAAATCCAACTACGGTATCTATGAAAGCCGTTATAGCCTCAGATAAATTCCAAAATTCTGATATGGAACTACCTGTAGCCTTTGGTAAAACCATATCTAACGAAACCTTTGTTGCCGACTTAGCAAAGATGCCTCACCTATTAATGGCAGGTGCCACAGGACAAGGTAAATCGGTTGGATTAAATGCTATACTTGCATCTTTACTATACAAAAAACATCCTGCACAAGTCAAGTTTGTTTTGGTTGACCCAAAGAAAGTAGAGCTTACTCTTTTTAATAAAATAGAAAGACACTTTTTGGCCAAATTGCCAGATTCTGAAGAAGCAATCATTACTGATACAAAAAAGGTAATTAACACCCTCAATTCCCTCTGTATTGAGATGGATCAACGTTACGACTTATTGCAAAATGCACAATGTAGAAACATCGTTGAGTACAACAAAAAATTTATTGCTAGAAAGCTAAACCCTAACGATGGGCATAAATACTTGCCATATATAGTCCTTGTCATTGACGAATTTGCCGACCTCATAATGACAGCTGGTAAAGAGGTTGAAACACCTATTGCTCGATTAGCACAATTGGCAAGAGCTATTGGAATACATCTAATTGTTGCTACACAACGTCCATCAGTAAATGTTATTACAGGTATTATAAAAGCCAATTTCCCAGCTCGTGTAGCCTTTAGAGTAACTTCTAAAATTGACTCAAGAACTATCTTAGATGCAGGAGGTGCTGACCAACTCATAGGACGTGGAGATATGCTCATATCTTTAGGTAGTGACCTTATTCGTCTTCAGTGTGCTTTCATTGATACGCCTGAAGTTGAAAAAATTACAGACTTTATTGGCAATCAAAGGGCGTATCCTGAAGCCTTTTTACTGCCTGAATATGTAGGAGATGCTGAAGGTGGTACAGGCGATGCTGATCTTGACGATAGAGACGTTATGTTTGAACAAGCTGCCCGAGTAGTTGTGCAACATCAATCGGGTTCTACCTCTCTTATTCAACGTAAACTAAAGCTAGGTTATAACAGAGCAGGAAGAATCATTGACCAGTTAGAAACAGCTAGAATTGTAGGGCCTTTTGAAGGAAGTAAAGCTCGTCAAGTACTAATTCGTGATGAAATGGCGTTAGAAGAAGTATTAAACCAATTAAACAACCCCAACTAATGAATAAACTATTCCTTTTACTATTGACATTGCCTTGCTTACTTATTGCGCAAGACCAACAAGCCAAACAAATATTAGATGAATTGAGTGCTAAAACTAGAACATACTCATCTATAGAAGCAAAGTTTACCAACACGTTTTCTAATACAATGACAGATTTAAATGAATCTCAAAAAGGGACTTTATATCTAAAGAACGATTCGTACAGATTGGAAATGGAAGGACAAACTATCATTTGTGACGGGGAAACGAATTGGATATTTTTAGAAGAGGAAGAGGAAGTAAACATTACTGAAATTGACGATGAAGAAAACGAACTCAATCCGTCTAAAATTTTCACTATTTATGAGAAAGGCTACAAATATAAATTTGTAAAAGAAGACAGTAAAAATTATCACATCGATTTATTCCCTAAAGAAAGTGGTCCTTTTTTGAAAGTAGAGCTATTCATCAACAAAACTAAGATGCAAATCAGCTCATTTAATATGATTGACAAACAAGGAAGTCATTACAAATACGATATTGACTCATTTATTACAAACAAAGAGATGAGCAACGACTTTTTTGTATTCAAAACAGCAGATTATCCTAACATAGATGTTATTGATTTAAGGTAGCCTACCTTAGAAGAGTTACCTCTCCTATATGTCTGGTTTGCTTTCCCAATTCATCTTTGATACGAATTGACCATAAATAGGTGCCCGTCATAGCAGCATTTCCTAGCAAATTTTCACCCCTCCATGTTTGGCTAATATCATCTACAGAAAAAATAACTTCACCCCACCTATTAGTTATTACTAGAGAAAATTCTTGTATTCTATCGATATTGAATCCTTTTAAACCAAAGTCATCATTCAAACCATCACCATCAGGTGTAAATGAGGTAGGTAAATAATAAATAAGTTCATTTTCAACGAGTAGGCTCTTTGTTATAGAGTCTAAGCAACCATTTTCATCTTCTATGGTCAATTGAACATCGTACCAACCTGCTGCTGGATAATAGTGTGTCGGCTGCCATTCATCAGAAAAAAGCTCATCACCAAAACTCCAACTGACACTCCCCTCGGAAGAAATATTTACAAACTCAACAGTTGGGTCAAGGGTAGTAATTTTTTCTGGATAATGATAAAAATCAGCCATTGGTCTATCTGACAAACTAAATATCAAAGATTCTGTATCTGAACACCCAGAGTTACTTACTACAGATAATTCTATTAGATATTCTCCAGTCTCATCGAATTTATAATTTAAATCTATGTCATCAAAAACTTCATTACCAACTCTCCAAATAGAGGACTGTATGCCATCATTCGCAATAGAAGTATTGAAAAATTTAACTGAATCATATATACACACCCCATCATTAGAAAAACTTGCTAATGGATTTGGACTGACAAATATGTTTAAATCTACAGGTGTAAAACAATCATTAGAAGCAACTTCTCTAAGTTGAAGAATATATTCACCAGGGTTTGAGAACTTTACACTTATACTATCGGAAAACTGTCCATCAATAATTTCTGCACCATCACCAAAAATAAACTCCCATTCAAGAGCATTTGTTAAAGAGCTAGGTACAACAGAAAAATCAACTAGGCTATCGCTATGACATATTTGAAGATTTTGACAATAGCCTAGAAAACTTAACTTTAAAAAGAAAAGTATAAGCAGTCTATGCATTCTGATTAATTAAATATAATTGGACCTGGATTCGGTAAATTGTTAATTGTAATGTTGATAGTATCAACAGACTGACAACCATTAGCATCAGTAGAAGTGACAGTATATGAGGTCTCAGACGTATTCTGAGGCTCATAGATACCATTATCACCAACAACTACAGCAGGAGCCCACTCGTAAGCATTTAAGCCTGGTGTAGCCTCTAAAGAAATGCTTTCACCTAAACATATGGTCGTTGTGTTGCTACCATTAACTGTTAACACAACTGGGTTAACTAAATCAATAGTTAAAGTTACATCATCTAATGCTACACAACCATTTGCATCCGTTACTGTAACACTATAATCTGTTTCTCCAATAGCAGGAGTTAAAGTAGTTTGTTGGCCCGAAAGAGCTGGATTAGACCAAGTATATGATGATAATCCATTGGTTGCACTTACAGTTATTGATTCACCCAAACAAATAACACTATCAGAAAGTGAAACCTCAACAGTAGGAAGATCAAAAATCTCAATTTGAATACTTTCAGTTGCTGAACACCCACCTTGGCCTATTACTTCTAAATCAAAGGTGTTATCAGTAAGAGAGTTGGGTGTGTAGAAAAATGAAGTCCCTACTATCGAAGAAGGAGACCAGTTATAAGTATCGTAACCACTATCAGCAGATAATAATACAGAATCTCCTAAGCATATTGACTGATCTGATGCTGATAAATTAGGCGTCGGATTATCCAAAATCTCAACACTTAACAATTGATCAGCTGTACAGCCATTTAGTTCTTCAGTAAGTGTAATAGCGTTGTTTATAAAGCCAACAGGAGCATTAGACCAATCCACCTGAATGGACGTGCCAACAGAAGAACCCACTATTATTCCTCCACCAGAAACACTCCAAGAATATGAAGAGCCAACATTAGGCGTTATTGAATAGTTTTCCAATGTAGAGCCAAAACACAAAGTATCAATTTGTGCGTGTGCTATAGTTGAAAATGCAAATGATATAAAAACTGTAAGTAATAAATGAATAAAATTTTTCATAATGTAATTAGTTAAGTTAAGTAATAAAGCTTAGTTTGAAATTATAGGTGGTGGTACAACTTCAATAACGCTAACGTTGACCTGAGACTGATACGTATCACACTCCCCATCGATGTTGTACGTATAAACTCCTGAAAGGTTCGTGGATGGATTAAAATAGCCCAAATAACCAGCATTTAAAGAAGGAGACCATATACCATTTATATCTGGACTACCTATTAAATTATAAAAATTAAGACCTGGATCGTCATTACACATTTCTAAATCAAAATCATTACCCACGTTGATATTCTCTTCAAGTAGAGATACTTCAATAAGATAACTTAATTCACAACCATTATTATTTAAAACAGTATAATTATAAAGTCCAAATGTCTGTTCTTGCGGGTTAAATAAACCCAGATAATCTGGTGCTTGACTTTGAGATAAATCAGAAACGCCTCCCCAACTTCCAGATGTATTGTCTACACCTAAAACATTATAAAGGCTTGTTGATAAAGCATTGTCACATAATTGAAATTCTACTGTTGTCTGTGCATCTGAATTAACTAGACTTAAAATCACACTAGAAGATTCACTATTGCAATCATCAGAAACAGTATATACATATTCTTGTGGCGTATTAACCGATGGATTAAACTGGCCTAAATAACCTTGAGCGAGTGACGGAGTCCAAAAGCCATCGTTTTGAACGTTATCACCTAATAAATTGAATAAGTTAAACTCGCTAGATTCTTGACAATAAATTAAAGAAGTATCAGAACCAGAGTTTAAATCTGAATAAACAAAAAGTGAATCGTTATAATTTACTAATGCTGTATCAGAGCAACAATCTCCATTATTCCAACCCCCTGTTTGACAATCTCCATATACATTAATACTGATAAAAAGATCCTCAGGAGTACAAGATTCATTAACAGTAACTTCAAAAGAAAATGATAAAGGACCTGTTGAAGACGATCCCCAATTGGGATTTCCAACTAGCTGTCCTGTCCACCAGGAATAATACCAACTATTGTTAACAAACCTAAATCCGGGCCCAAATTCAAGTCCACTAGGGTAAGTGTTTTCCGTATCCCATATCCAATAGCCATTACCTAAATTATTATTTGTATTTGTATTTAGAGGAGTAGAAATAGGGGTTAAATTAGTCCATCCTTCACCTAAGTTAACTTGGAAAGCTATTACCCAATTAGTATTCAATTGATAAAAACTTTCCAAAGTATAATCTACAGTAACAATATCACCAATTTGATAAGGACCCTCAGGGTTTAAAGAATAAGATTCATCTTCAACACATTGAGCATAAGAATACATGTGTAAACAAAGAAAAGATATTATGAATATACACCTCAAAATCAACTAGTTGTAGGTTAAAAAATATTAAACAGAGTTAAGACAAAATCAACTTTCTTGTACGTAAATTTACTAAATATGTTTCATATGAAAGTTGTCAACTACCTCATTAGTGTGAAATCACCAAACTTTCTAGTCACTTTTCCTAACTCATCAACTATTCGAACAGACCACAAATAACTTCCAGGAATAGCATCGTTTCCATTAGATGTTTTTCCATTCCATTTTTGATTTACATCTTCAGAATAGAATACTATTTCACCCCACCTGTTGGTTATTTGAAATTGGTAGTTTTGCATTTTATCTTTTCTAAATCCACTGATACCAAACTCATCATTTAAGCCATCACCATCTGGAGTAAAAGAGCTTGGAAAATAATAAATGAGATTATTTTCAATCAATAATTGTTTAGAAATAGAATCCGCACAACCTTCATCATTCTGTACTTTCAAAATAACTTCAAACCAACCTAATGAATCGTAGGTATGAATAGGTTCCCATTCTTCTGACATTTGATTATCACCAAAACTCCACGAAACACTATCGTTATAAGTAGAAAGGTTTACAAATGAAACTTCAGGATCTAATATTGTAATTTTTTCTGGTTCGTGATAAAAATCTACATAAGGCCTCTCTGATGGAACGAAACTTGTAGATAATGATGAAGAACAATTCAACACATCAACAATGGTAAGTTCAAAAATCTTACTATTATTATCTAGAGGATAAGTTAAATTGTAGCTGTCAAAGCTAAGCCCCTCTACCAACCACGAAACACTTTGAATAGTTGTGTCTACATTAGAGTTATTAGTAAAAAAGACAGAATCCTTATAACAATCTTCTACATAACTTACATCAAGGACTGGATTAGGATTAACCTTAACCTCTATTTGCTGAGGGGTGTAACAATTAACAGATCCATACTCTCTAAATTCTAAAATATAATCTTCAACATCAGGAAATGACACTTCAATCTCTGATGTATTTTGACCACTTTCAATTACAGCACCATTACCACTAACAAAAAGCCATTCAACAGGGTTTGAATCACTACTTATTATGGAAGAGAATTTAACATTTGAGATGCCTTCACACAAATTAATACTTTGTGGCGATGTTTGTATGCTATCTGATAATACAGATATTAAACTAGGGGTTGGAATACTATTGATAGTAATATTCAAACTTGCTGATGAATTACATCCAAATTGGTTAGTACCAATAACAGAAAATTGATTATCTGACAAATCTGAAGGCACATAACTTTCTTGATTTGATGATAATCCAGGAACTGACCATGTATACAAATCAAATCCAGGTGTAGCGAATAAATCAATCTCTTCACCAACACATATTGTAGTGGAATTACCACCATTGACAGATAGGTTAATTGGTGTTGATTGATTGATGACTAAATCAGCATCATCGGAAGAAATACAACCGTTACTATCCGTAACTTCAACAAGGTAATTCGTTTGGCCTATTAAAGGGGTAATTACATTTGATGTATTTATTAATGTGGGTGTCCAATCATAATTCACAAAACCTGAAGTCGAGTTAACAGCTATTGACTCTCCTAAACATATAACGCTATCTGATAAAGAAACTTCAACAATAGGAAGCGGATTAACAATAAGCTGAATAGAATCACTTGATGTACAAGACCCATCCCCTGTTATTGTAATAAAAAATTGATTATCTGTTAGTGATAATGGTGTGTAAACATCTGTATTTGAATTGATTACCGATGGCGTCCAATCGTAATTATTGTATCCTGCTGTTGTACTTAGGTTTATTGATTCACCGATACATATTTCTTGATTATCTATTGTAAGATTCACAACAGGCAGATCGTAAACAACGATATCTAATGTCTCTGTACTTGTACAACCTCCATCTCCAGTAATAGTAAGTGATATCATATCTTCTGATGATGATGAAGGAGTATAAATATCTGTATTACCTGTAATGGAAGATGGCGTCCAAGAGTAATCATTATAAGCAGGATTTGAACTTACAACTAGTGATTCTCCCATGCACAAATCGGCATCGTCTATTGACAAATTAACAATGGGCAAATCATAAATGGTTATGTCAACAGAATCTGAGGAAGTACAACCACCGTCAGCTGTAATAGTTACTGAAATTAGATTATCCGTTAAAGATGTAGGCGTGTAAGTGTCTGAATTTGAACTTATTGATGAAGGTGTCCAATCGTAATTATTGTATCCTGCTGTTGTACTAAGGTTTACTGATTCACCGATACATATTTCTTGATTATCTATTGTAAGGTTCACAACAGGCAGATCGTAAACAACGATATCTAATGTCTCTGTACTTGTACAACCCCCATCACCAGTAACTGTAAGTGATACCATATCCTCTGATGATGATGAAGGATAATACACATCCGTACTACCAGAAATAGTAGATGGTGTCCACGAATAATCGTCATATCCAGGGTTAGATGTTAGCACCAAAGAATCAGACATACAAATTTCTGAATCAACAATAGATAAATTTACTACCGGGGTTTCATAAACTGTAAAGTCAATAGATTCAGATGTTGTACAACCACCATCTCCTGTAACTGTTACAGTAATCTGATTGTCAGTAATGGAGTTAGGCGTATAAACATCTGAACTTGAACTTATAACTGCTGGTGTCCATTGATAGTCATTATAAATTGCATTGGTGCTTACTGTGATTGATTCACCTAAACATATCTCAACATCATCTATACTTAGAGCTGGAATCGGATTAGATACAACTGTTACATCAATTGATGAACTGTTAGTACAGCCATATGAACTCTCTGTTATAACTACAGCATTTGAGATTGTACCCATAGGTGTTGCCGACCAATCTACCTGAATTGAATTACCATTTGAAGAACCAACAATATTACCTCCACTAACTGACCAAGAATATGAAGAGCCTTGATTAGAAGTCACAGAATAAGTAACTAATGATGAGGCTCCAAAACAAATAGTATCTTGACTAGAAACAATCTCCGGAGTCAATAAATCTATAACCGTAATGGGGATAGTAGAAAAATCCGATAAGCATTCACCTACTACAGTATATATATAATCGTCACTTGAATTAATTTGAGGATCAAATGTTCCTAAATAACCACCAGAAAGAGCAGGTGACCAAGTACCATCTTGATCAACGTTATTTCCTAAAAAGTTAAATAAATTTATTGGTGGGTCATCATAACACATCGAGTAACCCTGAATATCATTACCAGCATTAATGGATTCTGTAATGAGAGTGAACGAAATATTTGCTTCATTTACATAAGACTCCCAAGTACCTCCACCCCAATTGGGACTATTTATAATCACTTGAATTGAATATCCAGCATATACGTTTATGTCTGTATTTAATGTGTTTGTGAAATTTTGATAGTTAGCAGTACTAAGATTATTTCCTATAACTTCAATATTTTGAACGAAAGCACCTTGATTATCGTACAATGCTATAGTGGCATTATTGATATTAAAATTTATATTACCCCAACCATGACTATGCCAGTATACATCATAAAATAATTCATTAATTATACCGTCTTCTGTTATATCAATAGTAAGGTAATTGATATTTGTACCTATAAATTGACTTGCTACTTGTTCACCCAGCTGACTTGCACAATATAATGATTCACAGTCATCTGTGGCTAGAGGTGAATAAAAGCAACTTCCATCATCTTCTTCAGCTTCAGAATCATAATTACAAGCTACAGGGTCTGTACAACCCCCTACTTCACAATCTCCAATTGTTTGATCAGCTGTTAAGTGGTTTCCCGAAAAAATGGTAACTCCAAGGTTATTGACAAGCTCATAGGAACATTCATACTCCCATGGTCCACCGTCTGTAAAAGATATATCAAAACAATCTGTTGGATCTAAACAAATCGTATAAGAATAAAAAGTTCCTGTAGTGAAATCATAACCGCCATAATCTACTCCATTAATTGTTACTAGGTGTCCAGAACCATGATCCCATCCATCCCCATAGGAATCAAATAAATTAAGAGTATATCCTTCTTCACCATCTTCACAATCCGCCTGACAGGTAAAATCAATAGACCAAGAATTAAGTGTTCCTGAAAAAATCCAGTCATCATCCCTTATTTGCAAACGCCACTGACCGTTAGCATTTTGTCCATTAAAACTTGATAAATTGCCCTCAGGCACATAGTCACCTGTAAAAGGAGCATTACCTGCTGTTATATTGGTTGTGGCGGAAGTTGTAAAACAAGTATTTGTGTAATTATCGCCAGCACCTCCATTATCAGTGGATAAGTAAACAATCGTACCAGAAGGGGAAATGAGCCTAATATCTAAATCATCTGTGTAGGTATGAGAAATATCTAAACATACAGTTATATCACAATTTATTGTTCCGACTGAGTTAACATTCAAGTAATAGTCAAACCATGGAGATGGTCCAAAAAATGTAGCATCTGGAATATTACCTCCCGTACCTTGAAAAACTTGAGCATTAGTAAAGGATGCAAAAAACAAAGAAAGTAGCAGTATATAATATTTCAAGGTCGAACTTATTAAGTTTAAAAAGAGGTACAAATATAACAAATATGACTCTTACTTAAACTAACAAAGAAAATAGAGCAGACTATTATTGAACTATAAGCCTTTCAAAATCAACATATCGAACAATATTGAATTTGGTATTGGACTTAAAGGAGGTATTTCGAAATGTTTCGAAATTAAGAAGGTTTTTAAACTCATTACTCAAAAAATACATTGACTGCTGATAAGCAGAATAAGCATATTTTTCAGGATAAGAAAAGTACTTTTGATAGTAATTAAGCAGAAAGTCAGAATAAAATTCACTATTGTCATTCATAAAGATGGATGGCAAATGAACATTTAAATTAACCAAATCATAGTAATCTAAATTATCAAACCTATTCCATGTATCTAAACCATAAATTGAAAATAAGGTATCTTCCATACTTCCCAAAACAGGTAGTAATCTACTTACAAACGAACGGTCGTTAGACGGTACAATGATGATATTTTTATCCGATCTAAGCTTACTTTTAAGAAAATCTCTATCGGATAACTCAGCTTTGTTAAAAGTAAAAACTTGACACCTTTTATTCATTATCTGTAAACTCAATTTCTTTTTAGCGTAAGAAATCAACTCATCTTCATTCTCTTGTCCTAATAATATTAATTTATCACTATTATTTGATCTCAAAAGATAATTTACAAGAACATCTATCTGAACCTGTGATAATGGTACTGACTGATAGACGTTTAAGTAATTGTTTTTCACACTCATGTACGAAAGTGGTGAAATAAGCTTCTTCTTAGTATCGTAACCATAGAATTTAGCTAATTCCTCGAACTGCCTAATGTAGATAGGTCCAAAAATATACTCTCGGTCATACAAAATATTTGAAGTAAGGATAGATTCAAAAACTGAATCGTTGGGCACATCCAAAACCATTAAATCAATTTTATATCCTAATTGAGTTAAACTATCAATAGCAAGTTGAAAGCCAAAGTAAAAATCCAAAGCGACTTTTGACTTAGGGTAAATCATATTTTTACCCCTATTATTTACCTTCAAAGAGTCGTTAAAATCCAAATAAAAGGGCAAAAGTAATGCTACTTTAACTACTGTTGAATCTAATTCATAAATCGGGAAATTAGACCTTTGAATATCCATAAACTTAACCGTATCATTTGATGACAGTTCTTTCGGACTATAATCAGAAAATACGGTATCTGAACTAATGGTTTTGACAATGTCATGGCGTAAAGGCACTAAAAGATGAAATCCTACGTGCAATCCTTGAATTACTGCAGGATTAGAGACAACTAAATCATTAAGTTCAGCATTGTATTGGCGTGAAATACCATATAATGTCTCTCTAGGCTGAACCACATGAATAGCATAAGGTTTGTTGTCAATAATAGTATCTTGAGTCTGTGCTTTAGCAAAAAAGCCAGAAAAGACACTAAAAAAAACTAAACATATTGCTAATCTTGTCATACACATTTAACTTTCTAAAGTTATTTTTATTATTCCCATTCTATGGTTGCTGGTGGTTTAGAACTGATATCGTATACCACTCTGTTTATCCCTTTTACCTTATTAATAATATCGTTGGATACTTTGGCTAAAAACTCATAGGGTAAGTGTACCCAATCAGCTGTCATACCATCAGTAGATTCTACAGCTCTCAAAGCTACTGCATTCTCATAAGTTCTTTCGTCTCCCATTACTCCTACCGACTGAACAGGTAAAAATATAGCTCCTGCTTGCCAAACCTTATCGTATAATCCTTCAGATATAAGAGAAGAAATAAAAATATGATCTACTTCTTGCAATATTCTTACTTTTTCTTTGGTAACATCTCCCAATATACGAATGGCTAATCCTGGACCAGGGAAAGGGTGTCTTCCTAATAAGGATTCATCAATATTCATAGAACGTCCTATTCTTCGAACCTCATCTTTAAAGAGTGTATTCAAGGGTTCAACAACTTTAAGCTTCATAAAGTCTGGTAATCCTCCAACATTGTGATGCGATTTAATAGTTGCTGATGGTCCTCCAGTAGCAGATACCGACTCAATGACATCAGGATAAATAGTTCCTTGAGCCAACCACTTCACATCTTTTATGAGGTGCGCCTCATCATCAAAAATATCTATAAATTTATTACCTATTGCTTTTCGCTTAGCTTCAGGGTCGCTAACACCATCTAAAACTTGGTAGAATCGATCCTTAGAATCAACGCCCTTGATATTAAGACCCATTTCTTTATATTGCTCCAAAACGTTCTCAAACTCGTTTTTACGTAACAAGCCATTATCAACAAAAATGCAATATAGATTGTCGCCAATTGCCTTATGTAATAACACACTGGCAACGGTTGAGTCTACACCACCAGACAGCCCAAGAACGACTTTATCATTACCCAATTTGGCTTTTAATTCATCTACCGTTCGTTGCACAAAAGAGTCTGGAGTCCAGTCTTGAGAGCATTCACAAACATCAATTAAAAAGTTAGATAACAATTGTTTGCCATCAGTCGAATGATAGACTTCTGGATGAAATTGTATAGCAAATGTTTTTTCGTTAATGAATTGGTAACCAGCTACTTGTACATCTTCAGTTGAAGCTATAATTTCACAAGAATTCGGCAAAGAAGTAATGGTGTCTCCGTGACTCATCCACACTTGAGAACCCTCTGAAATACCCTTAAAAAGTGAATTAGAAGAGTTCACAAAGGATAACTTTGCTCTACCATATTCACGAATTTTTGAAGGCAAAACTTCACCCCCATTTATTTTAGCAAGATGCTGTGCGCCATAACAAACACCCAAAACTGGCAACACCCCAATAATACCATCCAAATTAGGTATTGGCGCATTATCATCTCGTACAGAAGATGGACTTCCCGAAAGGACAACACCTTTGAGGTTATCAGTCAATTCTGGTATTTTATTGAAGGGATGGATTTCACAATAGATATTAAGCTCTCTGACTCTTCGCGCAATGAGCTGAGTATATTGAGAACCAAAATCTAGTATAAGTATCTTTTCTTGAGCCATTTGACATTGAATTTAAAGGGCTAAAACTACAAAATTAGTATCTAGTGGGTTGAGTTCGTCTTTTAACTTTTTTATAAAGTTATCACCATATTTTAAATAATAGGGAATAAAATTATCGTAGCGTTCTTGTAAAGTAGCGTTTGGAAAAAAACTAGCCTTTATCTTTGAAATCTGCGAAAGAGCTGTCTCATGCTTAACTTTTTCTATTCGGTATAGTTTTTTAGCTAACTTCTCCAAGGAGTTCTTTTGCCTCTTATGTTCGGCATCTATGATGGGCTTGTGTGCGTCTCCCTCAAATTTACTTTTCATTTTATCGAACAATTGAGTTAAAGAATCTAGCTCACGATCTAGTGAAAAATCTTTTTGAGATTGTATGTATTGCTTATGTAAATCAGCTTCAGAATTGAAAAAGTCTTCTACTGAAAAGCCCAATTTCTCAATTTTGTTGAGCTGTGACGAATGGCTTAACAAAAGTGAATTCCTTAAAACCAAAATAGGAAAGGGTATATTTTCAAATTCAAAGGCTGTTTTTAACTGCATCCAATACGCCATTTCAGCACCTCCGCCAATATATGCTAAGTTAGGTAATATCAACTCTTGATAAAGTGGTCGCATGAGAACGTTAGGACTAAAATTTTCAGCAGAATTAACAACCTCTTGCGCATCTAAGGGCGAAGCTATTCTTTCTCTCCCTCCCTCTTCTAACTTGAAAAAATTTATTTCTCTAACATGCGCCTGAGCTTTGTAGTTTTTACTTAACTTTTCTGATTGTAAGGCTATGATAGAAGCAAAAGACTTTTCGCAAATATCCTTTTTCATGACCTCAACGAATAGTTTTTTTAGCTGAAAATCGTCACCATCTAGGATAACAAGACCATCGTTTTTGAATAAACTATTAACCAAAATACGACTAGCTTGTGCCAAGTTCTGCGCAGAATAAGCCTTGTGAAAAATGCCTTTTAATTGTTGAGCGTTTTCATCATCTCCAATCATGGCATCCAACTCTTTCAAAACGGAAGGTATATCGTTTAAATTCATTCTCCCAACTGCTCCGCCCTGTTTAGTATTCCACCTTACAGTCTGACCGAATAATTGTGCATGATTAATTTCATCAAAATCGTGATCTTCTGAAGCCATCCAAAAAATAGGCACAAAATGCTTTGATGGGTAGTGTTTCTTCAATTCCTTAGCAAGGTTAATTGTTGAAACTATCTTGTATATAAAATACAAAGGCCCAGTAAACAAACACAACTGATGACCTGTAGTAACAGTAAAAGTATCCTCAGACTCTAGCGACTCAATATTCTCTTTTGATAAATCTGACAATTCAAGAGTAGCGTTTTGCCTTTTCAAAACCTCAACAAGAGTTTGTCTATCAGTAGAAAATTGACTTCTATCCTGTATTTGTGTGCGGTAATTGTCTATCTTATTATATCGACCATAAAAAACTGACAAATCAGGCTTTTCATCTAAATAGTCTTGCACCAAAGGGCTTAAAACATTAATTTTACGATATGGTATTTGCTTTGAACTCACTTTCAGGCAAAAGTAAGTAAAATGAAAAAGTTAGAATTTATTTATACCATAAAATAAGAGATTAAATCAATAGTTACTTAATCATGAATAAAATTTATCTAATCACCCTCTGTATTTTTACTTCTTTTTTTTCCTTCTCCCAAATCATTGCTGAAGATTATCAAGATTCTCAATCTGATAAAGTCAGTGAATTCAGCATTACTATAGAACCGTATAAAAAACTTAGCAATGGTGCTTTTTTCACATCACTTACTTTAGTCTCGGACAATCCTTATGTGGAATATGTCAAAGGCTTTGATTTTGAATGGGGCTACCGCTATCAGCTAAAAGTTAAAGAAACCATATATGCCAATCCTCCTCAAGATGTATCAGATAGAGATTATGAGCTTATAGAGGTCGCATTACAAACACTAGCTTACCAATATTTTGAAATGATTCTTATTAATGAATTCTACCTATCAGAGCCTAGAGGAGAATCCATTACAAAATTAAAAGCAGGACTGTATCGCTATCACGATGAAATGGAATTCTATGTGCCTCCTGTGCTAAGAGCTGATTTCGATAGAAAAATGAAAAAGAAAGCGTACTGTAAAGGAAAATTCAGCTTTCAAGAAGACTGAAGCATCCATCTCCTAAAACTCAAGTAAACAAACTGATTTAACCTCGTGAAAAAACTACTCTTCATATTACTGATCTCCAACGCACTGTTTGCACAAGAAAAGCCTAAATCATCTCTATTTTCTGGAAACCTCTTTTTAACCCTGTTGGTGACCACTGGGGCTATGGAAATAAAGTTGGATTAAGTATTGAGAAAAATCTGAGCAAAAAATTTGATTTGACATTTAACATTAACAACGGTAATTACACATACTCTTCGCATAATGTCAATATTAGTTTCGTAAAGAAGAGCATCATTGACCTTAATTTAAATGCTAGATTCATGTTTTCAAGAGAAAGACGTGTTAACACATTCATTATTGCTGGTGGCGATTATTCAAAAACAAATAACTTTAGTATAGATTATTTATTCAATGAAACAGAAAATAAAAATTTTACCTCAACTAGAGATTCTTATATAAGGCCTTATGCCAATCTTGGCTTACGATTTGGAAAAGAGCATAGACGATTTGTTGTCGACCTAACTCTTTTAGGTTATAATATTACAAACGGTTTTCATGGCAGTCGCAATACAGGTTATCTGAAAATAATGTTAAAATTAAAATAAATTGATAACTTTGCTAAACTTAAAAAAAACAAACCTTGAAATTTTTACCATTAGCTATTGTAGCACTATTTATTTTCTCTTGCGACCCTTACGAAAAACCTCCAACACCTGACCCTAGCATCACACCTCCTGAATGGATAAGAGGAAGTTGGATTTATACTGACTCCACTAACTATACCGAAAACCTCATTATTTCAGAAGATGATATCGTATTGGAGCGCTTACTCAATACAGGCAAAACGTCCATAAGTTATATGGATTCTTGTAAAGAAAATAGCATTGCAGTTGAGCAAATAATCAAATATAATAGTTACAACAATTTGGAATTTACGGACAAAAATGATGACATCAATCTTATCTATTTAGCAAAAATAGGTGGAAACGAAATTAGAGTAATCAACGAAACGAGTCCTACTCCGAAGACTTATACTCTTATTGAATAATTACACTATATCTCCATAGAGGTCGTAGTGATCAGCATGGGTGATTTTGACATTGGCAAAGTCGCCCATTCTAACATATGAGTCTGTGGCTTTGACTAACACCTCATTATCTACATCTGGTGAATCAAATTCAGTTCTACCAATAAAGTACTCCCCTTCTTTCCTATCAAAAAGCACTTTAAAGGTCTGGCTCACTTTGGCTTGATTGAGTCGATAAGAAATATCGCTTTGTAGCTCCATTATCTCTTCAGCCCTTTGGTGTTTAATTTCTTCTGGCACATCGTCTTCTAATAGGTGAGCATGGGTGTTTTCTTCGTGTGAATAAGTAAATACACCCAAACGGTCAAATTCAGTATCACTGACCCATTGCTTGAGTTCTTGAAAATCTTCTTCTGATTCGCCTGGATAACCTACAATTAGGGAGGTGCGAATAGCCATTCCAGGAACATCTTCTCTAAACTTTTTCAATAGAGCATCTGTTTTTTGATGAGTCGTTCCTCTTCGCATGGATTTTAAAACAGAATCGCTTATATGCTGCAAAGGAATATCGATGTAGTTACAAATTTTATCGTTAGTTCGAATCACTTCCAAAACATCTTCAGGAAAGCCTGTTGGAAAAGCGTAATGCAAACGTATCCATTCTACACCCTCAACCTCTGATAAAGCAAGCAGTAAGTCAGCTAACCTTCTTGATTTGTACAAATCCAGTCCGTAGTAAGTCAAATCTTGAGCGATTAGAATAAGTTCTTTAACGCCGTCCCTAGCTAAGTTAGTAGCCTCTTTGACCAAATCCTCTATAGGTTTGGATTTATGCTTACCACGCATCAAAGGGATAGCACAGAAAGAACAAGGACGGTCACAACCTTCTGCAATTTTCAAAAAAGCATAATGCTTGGGTGTAGTTGTCATGCGTTCCCCTATCAGCTCATGCTTATAATCTGCTCCTAGAGCCTGTAACAATTTTGGCAAGTCAGTTGTGCCAAAATACTCGTCTACATTAGGGATTTCTTTCTCTAAATCGGGCTTGTAACGTTCTGACAAACATCCTGTAACAAATAGCTTATCAATTTTACCATCTGATTTGCGTTCGGCCTGTTCAATAATAGTATTGACGGATTCTTCCTTAGCGTTATCTATGAACCCACAAGTATTGATTACTACTATATTGGCATCGTCTTTTTCAGACTCGTGCTCTACTTCCATCTTATTGGCTTTCAATTGCCCCATCAAGACTTCAGAATCGTAAATGTTTTTTGAACACCCCAGGGTGATAACGTTGATTTTATTATTTTTAAGCGACTTTGTCCTCATCTTAGTTGAATAAAGAGTCCACAAACTCTTTTTTATTGAACACTTGTAAATCTTCTATTCCTTCTCCTACACCTATATAGCGAACAGGTATTTTGAATTGATCAGAAATACCAATAACCACACCACCTTTAGCAGTACCATCTAGCTTACTTAAAGCTAATGAATCTACTTTTGTTGCAAGGGTAAATTGTTTGGCTTGTTCAATAGCGTTTTGCCCTGTAGAAGCATCTAGAACTAACATTACATCGTGTGGAGCGTTAGGGATAACCTTAGTCATTACATTTCTAATTTTAGTCAATTCGTTCATCAGATTGACTTTATTATGCAATCGACCTGCCGTATCAATAATGACTACATCAGCCCCCTTAGTTTTAGCAGATTGTACCGTATCAAAAGCTACAGATGCAGGGTCAGAGCCCATGTCTTGCTTTACTATCTCTACTCCTACTCTTTCAGACCAAATAACTAATTGATCTACAGCAGCAGCTCTAAAGGTATCGGCAGCACCTAGAACTACTTTTTTGCCTTCTTTTTTAAATTGATGAGCCAACTTCCCAATGGTTGTTGTTTTGCCAACACCATTAACACCGACTACCATAATAACATAAGGACCATCTGTTTCAGGCACCACAAAGTTTACTTCATCAGTGTTATTACTTTCTTCTAGTAATTGGCTTATCTCATCTTTAAGAAAGGCATTAATTTCATTGGCATCGAGGTATTTATCTTTTGCCACCCTTTCCTCTAGTCTTTCAATAATTTTAAGAGTCGTTTCAACACCTATGTCTGAAGTGATTAAAGCTTCTTCTATGTCGTCAAGAGCCTCCTCGTCTACTTTAGACTTACCGGCAACGGCACGTGATAACTTACCGAAAACATTTTCTTTCGTTTTTTCTAAACCTTTATCGAGTTTATCCTTTTTATCTTTTGAAAAAAAACCAAATATTCCCATAGTTATACGCTGTTATTAAACAGAAAAAGCTCCTTTTTCAAGAAGCTCAGTCCATTAAGTTATAAGATAAGGTTTATTTCTTAGCCAAAAATTCGTTCACTTTATCTTTAGGAACGATTTCTGATTTAAAACCGTAAGAACCTGTCTTCTCAGACTTAGTCATCTTGATTACTTTTGTAAAATCTTTTGCTCCTCTTTTCTGTAAAGATGCTACTGCCTTCTTTGCCATAATATATCAGCTTTAAATTGCTTATTTAATTTCTTTGTGAACCGTCATTTTTTTAAGAATTGGATTGAACTTTTTCAACTCCATTCTGTCCGGTGTATTCTTTTTGTTCTTTGTAGTAACGTAACGAGATGTACCTGCTTGTCCAGATGCTTTGTGCTCTGTACATTCTAAAATCACTTGAACTCTATTTCCTTTCTTAGCCATTTGCTTAAAAATTATTGGGTTGCAAATTTAATTAAACTATTGTTATCTACAAATACTATTGAAGCTTTTTAACGTCAATCAAAAATAAATGGTCTGCTATCTGAAAATCTTTTCTCCAAATAGATAATTTCATCTCTTTCCATTCTTTTTCAGGATAAATCCAATCGAACTTACCATTTTCTAAAGTCACTTTTATAGGCATATCGAAGCCGTTAATAGCATTCCATCTGTATTTAAGTGTTTTTCTCTTACCCCAACCACTGAGTTTATATTCTAACTCAGGTAATTTTGGTGTATATAAATATTGCTGATACAACATATCAAAATTACGACCACTTTTATCATTTATATAGTCTAAAACATCACGGCCATCAATAGTCTGATGCTTGAAGTGATTAGTCATTGATTTAATGATATCAAACCATAAAGTGTCGTTTTCTACATGACTTCTTAGAGTGTGTAAAAATGCACTTCCTTTAGCATACATATCGCTACTTCCCTTGTGGTGAACGTCTGGCGTTCCTACTATTGCTCTTCTATTTTGAGCCATAGACATTTGATTTTTAACATATTTAATCATAGCGTCATAGCCATACGTACATTCTACATACAGAACTTCAGCGTAAGTGCAAAAGGTTTCTTGAATCCACATATCAGCAATATCATTAGCCGTAATACTATTACCCCACCACTCGTGACCACTTTCATGAATAATAATGTAATCAAATCCTAATCCAGCGGTAAAACGTGTATTGCCCAGGTAACCCAGTTTATATTGATTGCCGTAGGCAATAGCACTTTGATGTTCCATGCCTAAATAAGGTGTTTCTACTAGAGCAAAACCATCGTTCCAAAAAGGATAAGGACCTAGGTATTTTTCAAGACAATGAAGCATAGGTTTAACCGACTGAAATTGCTTTTTTGCTTTTTCTAAATTATAGGGTAAAACATAATAATCTAACGCTAAGGTATCCACACCACTTATGTATTCATCAGAAAAATGTGAATAATCACCGATATTAAGAGAGATATCGTAATTATTAATAGGATATGACACGAACCAATGGTAAGTGTTGTATAGCTTAGTGGATTTGCGTAAGTCGTGAAAACGTAAATTTCCATTTGAGATGCATTGCAGACCAGCAGGAACTTGACAACTTATCAGCATACTATCAGGTTCATCGGACTGATGGTCTTTGTTGGGCCACCACGAACTAGCTCCTAAGCCCTGACAAGAAACTCCTATCCAGTCCTTACCATTTTTGTCTTTATCCCAGGAAAAACCTCCATCCCAAGGGGGATTAATAGCTACCCTAGGATTACCTTCATAGTAGACTCTGATATAACTCTGCTGTCCTTTTTTTACTATAGTATCAAAATTGACAAATACAGCATTGAATTCTCTAGTGTAATTTTGCGTTCTCCCTTCGAAAAGGATTTCCGAAATACGCATATTATCAAATAAATCAATCTGAATTAGTTCAAAATCAGATTGGGCTTCAAAATGTATCTCAGAATAACCTTTAATGAATTTTTCTTCTGGATCTACAGATATTTTTAAATGGTAATAGTTTACGTCATAGCATAACCGTTCAGGAGAAAGAAACCCTCGCAAACTATCTTTCCTACCAAATTCTTGAGAATAAGCAAATAAAGATTGAAATAGAATTGTAAGTAAAATGAGTTTTTTCATAGTTTGTTCATAGTTTGTTCAATTGATTTACTCAATTAAAGTGAGTGTCAATGTACAATTTTCTGACAAAAGCATAAACGTTGCAGTAATATTAATAATCGCTGTATTCTCTGATTGCAAAAACCCAGTGCCTGACAATTGTGTTAATCCAGTTGGATCTTCACCACTCACAGAGATATTACCGTCATTATCTATAGTTCCCTCTAAGGTAAATAATCCAAAATCGACAATTAAATCACCTTCATTTGCACCTTCTACAATAGTAATTTCACTAGCGCCAAAATCAATTAGTTCAGACATTAAAATACCATCACAATTCGACTCAACCGCCCAATTATTTACCATTATTTGAGAGGCATATGTACAGCTTCCATCATCAAAAGTAGCTTCTTGATCATAATTGAAAGCCAACTCGTCGGTACATCCGTAGCAAGATAGGTAATCACACGATTGGTTATCAAAATTGGCAAGACTATTATAATTACATGCCGTATCAACCATACATCCAAATATAGTCTCAATATTATCTTCTCCACCGCTAGGATTTATGTCTTCATTAATATTAACATCTTCCTTTTTACAAGAAATAATTACTAGAGAAGACAAGATGGATATGGTCAGAATTCTTAAACTAAATTTCATAAATGTTGTATGTAAGGTTAAAAAAAAAGCTGTTACCAAATGTAACAACTTTATTCTTATTTAAAAAGAGGTATTGTAAATTACAACAATACGTTATCGTTTTCTAATGCTTTTTTCAATACTGAAGTGATACCATTTTTATCAATAGTTCTTAGCGCACTTGCTGATACTTTTAAAGTAATCCATTCGCCAGACTCTGGAATAAAAAATTTCTTAGTCTGTAAGTTTGGGTAAAATTTTCTTTTGGTTTTTCTGTTAGAGTGAGAAACATTGTTTCCAACCATTACTTTCTTACCTGTTATGTCGCAAATTCTTGCCATCTCCGTATTGTTTAATTATTTTGGGTTGCAAATATAAACTTATTTATTAAAAAAACTACCCTTTTATTTTTCTGCTACACTAATCAAAAAATTAAGTGCCGCATTTGAAGCTCTAATGATATTTGTATCTCTATCTGTATTGTAAGCAACGGTTTGAGAATATACATTTAATGGTGTAGCTACTGCCATACAAATTGTACCTCCTTTAACACCTGCACTATCGACTAATTCTGCCAATCCAGAGGTAGAAATAGCAAAATCGCTATTAAATAACCTTTGAGAACATTGCGCCATTTCTCGCACGACTTCTTCACTGACAAGTCCGTATGCAGAAATTGTATCAGAACTTACTTTTAGAACATCTTCTTTAATTTTTTTAGAATAAGCGACCAATGAACCTTTGAAATATTCTGAACTACCAGAAATAGAGGTTATCATCTTGGCTATATTGCCTCCTGTACAGCTTTCAGCTGTAGAAATACTGCAATCTTTTTCATTCATTATTTGCCCAACGACCTCCTCATTCAAACGTTTTTGATACTTAGAAAAATAAGGGCCAATTATTGTTTTGAGGGTTTCAATATTTTCATCAATCAGATTTTCAATATACGCTCTATCATTCCCCCTAGCTGTAAAACGCAACATCAGGCAACTTGCAGAAGGCAAATAGGCTAATTTTATCTCCTTAGGCAATGAATTCTCCCAATCAACAATCAACTCTGCTAAATGCGATTCTATAATTCCCCTAGTATAAACCGTCTTGTGAACAATCTCCAACAAACTATAGGCCTCTTTTAGCTTAAAGAGAACAAGTTGCATCATTGACTTCATTTCATAAGGGACACCAGGCATAGAAACTATTACCTTTCCATTGTGCTCAAACCACATTCCTGGCGCCGTACCCTTCCTATTTCTAATGACTTTACATTTGGAAGGAACCAAAGCTTGTAACTCGGTATACTCATTAACCATTCTATTTCTCAACTCAAAATAAGCTTTGATATCTTTTAAAACTTCTTGACTCAATACTAGTTTATCGCCAAAAAAATCACATAAGGTCTGTTTAGTAATATCATCTTTAGTAGGTCCAAGTCCGCCGGTTAAAAAAATGAAATCCGAATGTTTTAATGAATTATTGAGAGCGGACACTATATGCTCTTGTTTATCAGATATGGTACTTATCTCAACAACTTGAATGCCATTACTTTCTAAAAAATCTCCTATCCATGCCGAGTTTGTATCAATAGTTTGACCTATTAATATCTCATCGCCTATGGTGATTATATCCGCCCTCATTGATACAGCCTAAGCTGAAATTACTCAACAATATAAAAAGATTTGTTTTGAGCTGTTTCCTCGCCATCAATATCCTGTACGGTAATTGTTAACTCGTATCTGCCAGGCTCTAAATCTGGATATGGAAGAGCTATTTGAAGAGTATCATTCACATTTGTACCTGAAAGGTTGTAGTCTCTTTCAAAATTCCAAGGTGCAGATTGTAAACGAGCATTTTCAAAATTATCAAGAACTGAAACTCTAAACTGGTTTAATCCGTTATCATCAGAAAATTCATAGATAAACTCTAAAAAAGCACCATCTGCTTTTTGAATGTTTGAAGACGTAAGTGTTATTGAATTAATAACAGGCGAATCGTTTTTTTGGGTACAAGCGAACATTAAAGTCATAACGAATGCTATTGTCAATAAATTTTTCATAGGTAGGTTTATTTAATTGTTAATAATAATTGTTCAAAGGTCATACTTTTTTGCGAACCATCAAACATATTTTTGACTGTTATTGTATTGGTTTTCATTTCATTTTCACCAATTAATAATACGTATTGAACGTTTTTTCTATCTGCATATTGCATTTGTTTTTTCATCTTGGCTTTGTCTGGATATATCTCTGACTGCACCCCCTCACTCCTCAATTGTTTTAACATCTTCAAGCAATAATCGGCCTCTATATCGCCAAAATTAGCGAACAAAACCTGAGTACCTTTTTCAGTCAAATCAGGGAATAAACCAAGACTTTCAAGTACAATACAAATTCTATCAAAACCAAATGAAATACCTACACCAGACACGTTATCAAGTCCAAATATACCTGTCAAATTATCATATCTACCGCCTCCACCAATACTACCAATATCAACCCCATTAGCTTGAACTTCAAAAATAGCACCAGTATAGTAGTTCAAACCTCTTGCAAGAGTTACATCAATCTCTAAAGCAGCACATTGTAGCTTTAAACTTTCTAATCGATTAACCACATCCGTTAACTCATCAATACCTTCCAAACCAATTGCTGATCCTTCTAGAAAAGACTTTAAAGCTGTTAATTTATCCGTATTTTCTCCTTTTAAATCAAAAAGGATATCCATTTTACTAACCGTCTCCTTAGAAATGCCTTTACTATACATTTCGTCTTTAACTTTTGCCTGGCCTATTTTATCGATTTTATCTAGTGCAACGGTAATATCAATTATTTTATCTTCTTCGCCAACAACTTGAGCTATTCCACTCAAAATTTTCCTATTGTTAATTTTGATAGTTACATCATCTATACCTAATGTGTTGAATACCTCGTCATAAAGCTGAACTAATTCTATTTCTGCTATTAGAGATGTTGTGCCTATAATATCGGCATCACACTGATAGAATTCTCTAAACCTTCCCATTTGTGGTCTATCAGCTCGCCATACATTTTGCATTTGATAACGTCTAAAAGGAAAAGTGATATCATTTCTATTTTGCGCAACATACCTAGCAAATGGCACAGTTAAGTCATATCTTAGCGCTTTGTCAGATATCTGTTGAGTTAAGGATTTAGAAGTTGTAGCCTTATCAATTTGTGATTTTGACAAATAATCACCAGATTTCAAGATTTTAAAAATCAATTGATCTCCTTCATCGCCATATTTACCAGTCAAGGTTTCTAGTTTTTCTATAGATGGCGTTTCAATTTGCTCAAAACCATACTTGTCAAACGACTTTTTGATCATTTGAAAAACATAATTTCTCTTCCTCATCTCGGAAGAGGAAAAATCTCTTGTACCTTTTAAAATACTTGGTTTATTGCTCATTTTTTAAATCTTAAAAATCAAGCAAATATCTGAAAAATTACTCTTGAAATAATCAAGAAATAGGATATTTATTTTAAAAATCAACAAAAATATATTGTGAGATGATAAGAAATTAAGATATTTGCAAAATATTAATCTATTTTTAAATTATAAAATTATGAAAAAAATGCTTTTAACAGCTGCAGTAGTATTTTCAAGCTTGATAGCTTCTGCTCAATTTATGGTAACAGCTGATTTAGACCTTGAAGAATTTGATGCTGAAAACATTACAGAGACTACTAATTTTGGTTTTGGTTACGCATTTAATGATACTTGGACTGTTGGTGCAATTATTATGGGTGAAGGTGTTCATGAAGGTGAAACAGAAGCTGAACATGCTGACCATGATGATGAAGATTTCAGATTATTTGTTCGTTACAATTGGAATGAATCAATTTATCTTACAGCAAACACTTCAACTGAAGACTTTTCTGACAACCTACGTTTAGGTGCAGGGTACAGCTTTGCAGCGTTTGGTAGCTTTTATGTAGAGCCTAACTACACTATGGATTTGCAAGCAGATGATTCTGATGAAAGAAATGGATCATTTAAATTAGGTTTAGCATACAGATTCTAAGCATTCAACTAAATTTAAAAAAAAGTGTATCGTAAATGATACGCTTTTTTTTTGCTTAAAATCTTACATATTTCTTAACTTTGCACCTAATTAAAACAAGATTTATGATTTGGTTAATTATTATATTTTTCATGATTGTCGGTGGTATCGTTAGTAGCCGACTCAAAAACAAATTCAAAAAATATTCTTTAGTCCCATTGTCAAATGGAATGACTGGTAAAGAGGTTGCCGAAAAAATGTTGGCTGACCATGGCATAAGAGATGTAAAAGTTGTTTCTGTACCCGGAA
>JAQWJZ010000012.1 GCA_029248105.1 Flavobacteriales bacterium | reverse complement strand
CCAAATATTTAAGCCCATATAAAATAGTGTGGCTAATAGTCCGCTATTTATCAATAATTCAAAAATAAATGAATGTGGGTCAACAATGTAATGTAAATTCACATCATTAATTGACTGATAGTATTGAGCTGAATAATCTATGCCATATCCAAAGCCATATGACGAAAAAGCAGACAAAATACCATATTTATATAAGTAAAATCTTACTGATGTTGATTGACGTTCGTTGAAAGACAAATCTGATTTTAACTTGACTAAACCGTCCATTGCCTGCATGTACCAGGCACTTTCAAAAAAGAAACCTAAAACAAAGAATAACAACAAACCGAATATACTTGTGTATATAATTTTTCTAGGGTATCTATACAGAAAGAAAAAGAAAGACATCAAAAAAGACAATCTACTTTGAGATTTATACATAATAAACATATGTATTACAAATAATGCCAAAATCCATACGCTAGAGAGATGCTTATCTCTATCAAAAACACTTAATCCATACATTAGCATTAGTGTAAACACAAATGCAAAGTCATTTGAATTAAAATATACTACTGTAGGCACATGACGCATCCACCATGGAGCATCTACTAAATCAGAAGTAGGCAAATGATTACCTGTTTTAATTTCATAAAATGAAAACACAGCGTACAACAGGTAGAACAATAACATGATATACTTACTTGATTGTAAGAATTGTTTTGGAAATGAGAAAATTACAAGATAAAGCGTTAAAATAAAAAATAATAAAAATGAAAAATTCAGTACAGAATTAAGTTCATAAAAAGTATCAAAAAGCTCTACTCTTACTAGAGTCACTGCATAAGTATGCATAAACATGAAAAGAAAGAAAAAAAGAGAAAAAAGAACAATCGGTTGGACTTTAATTTTTTGTTTTAAAAGTATCGCTTTCTGAAAGAATACCGATAAAAAATAAAGAAAAGCAATTGGCAGAACTAATCTTAACGGATATAAATTAAACCCTATTCCAAAGGTGTTCATCAAAAAAATAGATGAGATAAATATGAATATTAAGGCTTTACTCATCTATAATCTTATTATCTCTAGCAAATATTTTTAAACCACCTTCAGTAACAGCTATCATAACTACAAACAAAGGCATTAACTGATAACCTGAGAAAAAATTGTTAGTAATCATTATTATAAAGACCATTAGCAAAGATAATATGGTAGTATATGCAATTGACTTTGTCCGTGTATCCAATAGGTCAATTTGTCTTTTTCGTTTCAAAAAAACAAATATGAAACTGAGTAAAAAATTAATGACTAAAACGAAACCTATAACACCATACCTTCTTAGCAACAAAAAATACTCATTGTCCACAACTGAAGTGTGTAAATCTTTCGCTGGTCCCCATCCAATAATCGGTGATTGTTTAAATAAATTTATTGCATCCGACCATTGCTGATATCTTATTAACATTGAGGTGTTTTTACCATCGGTAAATGTAACGAACCCTATCGTCAAATAATCAAAGTACTGTAAAAGTGGGAACGCTAAAAGAATACAAAAAGTAATTATAGCAAATGAAAGAATTTTATTGTGTTTACGATGGAAATACATACTAGCTAAAAGAACAACAACAAACACAACCAAAGCTGTACGTGAAGATGTCATTAATAAAACAACAAGTAAAAATAAAATTTTGAACACACTTAAAATTTTATCTCCAGTTAATAGCATTCTTTGCAAGAAATAAATCATAAAATACAAAACTAATGCTGCAGCTATATTTGGATTTCCGGCAGTTAAAACAGAACGCCCACCCATATTTCCAAATTCAAAACCATATAAACTGTAGAATAATGCCCTAAAACTTAAAACATTAAAATATTCCAAAAAACCCAATAAGATTAGGAATATAGCTCCAACTTTAAAAAAAGAATTCAAAAAGTTAGCTAATGTCCTTAAATTGCAATAACTAACAGCAACAATTATTAAAAGCGGCTTTAACATTCTAAACAACTCATTAACATCACGAATTGAAAAAGGTACTTTTAGAAAAAGATAACCATAAAATGTTGATGTAATAAATGATAAAAGTATTAATAAATAAGAGAAGAAAAAACGATTAGTTTTAAAATTAGGCTTGGCAAGAATTACAAGTGGTATTAGAAACAATGCCAAAAAATCATCAATTCTTATTGATAGACCAAGTGGTATGGTGGGCATGAAAATAGATGAAACAACTATTAAAAGTATAAACTTTTCAATAAAATTACTTTTTACAATCAAAATAAATTGTTTTAAGTTGTTGAGTTAATGAAAACTTTGAAAACCTATCTATTACATATTTTCTAATGGTATCGCCGCTAAATGTTTTTGTAGAAATCTCTTTCATTATATCTGATAATTCCTCTTGACTACATAAGACCCCAATATCGTCATTAGTGACAATAGATTCAGGCCCACCACATTTCGTAGACAAGACTGGCAAACCACAAGACATAGCTTCAATAAGTACTACGCCAAATGTTTCAATTTTACTGGATAGAACAAAACAATCGCTTTGATGCAAAAGATCTCTCACTTCTTCTCTACTTGCACTGCCATAGAGCCTTATTTGAGAATTCATAGTATTGGAATCTATCCAATTTTGAAGATTATTTTTCTCAGGACCTTGACCCACAATTAATAATTTATAAAATTGATTACCCTTAAATACCTTTGTAAAAGATTTTATTAAATGTAATTGGTTTTTATTCTTATTCAAATGAGCAATATTGATAAATTGGAAATCATCTTTTTGCTTTTTAACTATCAAATTAAAAAAATCTGTGTCAACAATATTAGGTATAATCTGAAAATCTAATTCTTTGAAATAGCATTTTATAGCATTTGAAAGGGATTGACTAACTGCAATATTTGTATGGCTATTTTCAAACACCTTGAGAGCTAATTTCAAATCTGAATCAGTAAGTAACTTCCTTTCGAATGCTGATGAGTGTTCAGTTATAACATAGGGAATCTTGTACTCATTCTTTATCCAAAGTGCGAGCTCACCCGCTAAAAAAGAATGAACATGTATAATGTCAGGCTTTCCGTTACTTTCGATATACTTCTTAAAAAGTTCTTTTCCTTTTTCTAGCCTTATTCTTCTTGCCCTATTAGGAGTTTTAGGAATAGAAAGAAATGGGCTTATAAAAGTGGATATCCCTTCATCACTGTAAGACTCTTCTTTAAAGGAAAACAATTTGTTTCTCCAAATAGACTTCAAAGAAACAGGTAAGGGACACAACACACCAAGCTGAAGCCCTTTGTTTTTCAATGCCAATGCTTGATCTCTGAAAAATGGAGCACTAAGTAAGTTAAACTTACTTTTATATGAGATTGGTAAAAGTAAAACGTGCATTTATCGCTTAATTGATTTGTATAATTTTAAAAACTCAGTCTTATATAGCTGAAAATCACTCATCTTAATTATGACAATATCTAAAATAGACACTTTATTTTTAATTGAAAAAACTATTGACTTTATAGTAGAGTCTAAAATATAAGATGTAGAAGTTGCTAAGGCTGCTCCCTTAATGCCGTAAGTTGGAATTAACCAAATGTTAAGTCCAAAATTAGTCAATGCCACTACAAACGCTATATAAGTGTTAATTTCGGGATAACCTCTTCCTGTAAAATCATTAGCAAGAACTTTTCCTAATGAGAAAATCACTACACCAGGAATCATATATAAAAATGGAATAATACTATTTACATACTCATCACCAAAAAGAATAACAATTATCCAATGACTGAAGATGGCAAGAAATAAGCCTCCTAAGAAAGTAATGAAAAAAGTATTTCGAGCCGCCAATGAAGTAAATCGGTTTCTTTCTAAATCCGTATTTAAATTGGCAACTCTAGCAAACAATACGGTGGAAACAGATTGAGAAACTAACCAAACTCGCTCGACTAACAAAACTGCAATAGAATATATTCCAACTGCCACATCATCAATAAAATAAGCTATTAAAAACATATCTATTCTATAATTGACAAACGACAAGACATTACTCAAGTGACCTTTTACCCCAAATGTAAGGCCTTCTTTGAAGTATTGAATTGAATACTTTTTTGGCCAGAACAAACCATAAGATTGATGTAAAAAATAAAAAGAAGCAAATAGCATTATCAGTTGAGAAGATGCAAAACTAAATATAGCTCCAATAAGTCCTAAATCTAGAACATAGAGAAATACAAAAGAAAAAAACAACAAACCAAACTGATTAAGAATAACAATCAGATTAAACTTTTCAAACTCTTCTTTACCTTGAAAAATAGTCTGCAAGTTTCTTTGCAGAAAAATTAAAGGTAAAATCAATAAGGTGTATACTAATAATTGAGAAGCTAATCCCTCAAAAAAATACTCTTTGAAAAATAAAACAATTACACCACCGACAAGCATAGAGAACGCACTCAATAATAAGGAACTTAGCAGGTTTGTTGAATATACTTCATCGTCCGTATATTTCCCTTTACCTATAAAATAAACTGTAGATGCTGATAATCCAGAATTTAACAATGTGTAGAGCAATGTAGGTAAAAGAATCGCTAAGGTATATTTTCCTTGCCCTTCAGCTCCCAAAACTCTAGCTATAATCATTGTAGCTAATAAGCCAAATCCAATACTGAGAACCTGACGAATGAGCGTTAATACTGAATTATGAAAAACACCTTTTTTCATACTAAGCTATTTTGTTTTTAGAAATTCTTAAAATTATTGCAATTCTGAAAATATAAAAAATTGACATCAAGACACTAAATAAAAGTAAATATTGCTCAAAACTACATGAATAAATATATGCATATAGAATTGCCCCCATAGAAATAACAAACATAATCAATTGTAAAGTGAAACTCAGTTTTTGCTTTTCAAATGCAGTATGAATACTTGTCAAAGGAGAGGCAATGAATTTAAACATAAAAAACGGAATCAAATATTTAGCGTATAAACCCGACATCTTCCATTCTTCACCAAAAATAAACGCAAACAAATCTTCAACAATGAAATATGCTACTCCAAAAAATAAAAAAGACAGTAATGATAGTTGTAAAACCATTCGTTTAGTCAAATCAAAGGCCTCAGCTGTATCATTCTTCTGACGGACAGCTTCTTCTAAAAACACCTGATTAATAGAGTTGCCTAAAAAGGCGAATGGCGCTGCCAAAACTTTATACATCAACGAGTATAACCCTAATAAAGTAGTAGAATATAAAGTAGGTATGAGAAGATTGATTGTATTGATACTCAAATTATTTAAGAGTATAGAAAAATTGGTAAATTTTGGAAAATCAATATATTTTTTGGCTAGTATAGTTAACATCGAAAAATTGACTTTTCCAACTTCAAATTTTGAGGTTTTCCACAAATAAAATGGCGCTACTATTGAAGAAATTATTTTCCCCATAATTAATCCAACAAGACCGGACTTTAAATATGGAAAAGTCAGTTGAATAGAGGCAAAAGAAGCTGAACGATATACTTCAGACTTAGATATAGATATGAAGTTCTTTTTCCTAAGCTCATAGTAATTCAAAGTGTTGTAAACCCCTATTGAAAATACCACTAATGGAATACAATAAATCCAATACCCTAGATCAGGCTCATTAAAAAATCCTAATAGAAAAGGTTTGAAAAGAATAAATACAATCAGAAAAAGCAAACTCATAACAAAACTAATAAGTAATGATAATATGGTTAAATGTCTAGCTTCATCTTCAGACTTAACCAAAACAAGTGCCTGTTCATATCGACCATTAACGATTGAACCTAAAATAACGGATAGAGACGAAAATAAGGCCAATACACCAAGCTCTCTTGGGGAGTACAGTCTAGTAATAATGGGCGAAATAATTAAAGGGATAAATTGAGCTAAAACAGAACCCTTTAGTAAGGTCAATATATTCTTGTAGAATACGGAATCTTTAAAAACTGTTTTAAAATCAACCATAGGTTAAATGCTAGAAGACTTAACCCATTTATAATAAATCAACAATAAAAGACTGTTGTTCTTTAGTTAAAAATGGGCTCATTGGCAATGAAAAGACTTCTTTAGCTGCCTTTTCAGAAATTGGGAAGTCACCAACTTTATAATTTAAAGGCTTGTAGCATTCTTGCAAATGCAATGGTGTTGGATAATGAATAGCTGTTGGTACACCGTTATCGTTCAAATTCTTAATCAGCTCTTCCCTTTTATTAGATTGCACTGTAAATTGGGCATACACACTCGTTCTGCCTTCTCTAATTACAGGTAATCTAAGTTGTTTCTCTTTCAACAAATTAATGTAATGACTTCCAATTTCTTCTCTTTTTTGAACTTCATCAGCAAAGTATTTCAATTTGACATTAATAATAGCTGCTTGAATGGTATCAATTCTTCCATTTACACCTATTACTTCATGCACATATCTTTTCTTAGAGCCATGAGCTAAAAATAATCGAGCTTTTGCAGCTAACTCATCATCATTAGTAAATAATGCTCCTCCATCTCCATAACAACCCAGTGGCTTTGATGGAAAAAAACTAGTACAACCAAAATGACTTAAATTACAACTCTTCTTGCCCTTATATGACGCACCAAAACTTTGAGCTGCATCTTCTATTACAATCAAATTGTTTCTGTCTGCAATTTCATTAATAACATCCATGTCGGCTGTCTGACCATAAAGTGAAACTGGCATAATAGCTTTTGTCTTGTCCGTTATCTTATCTTCAATTTTAGATGCATTTATATTATATGTATCTTCTTCTATATCCACAAAAACTGGAATAGCACCCAAAAGACTAATTACTTCACTAGAAGCAATAAAGGTAAAAGGAGTCGTAATAATTTCATCACCTTCTTTTATACCAATAGCTAATAATGCGATTAATAGCGCATCCGTTCCACTAGAACATGCAATAGCATGTTTAGATCCTGTATATTTTGCTAAATTAGATTCTAATTCTTTGACAAAAGGACCCATAATATATTGGGAGGAATCAAGAACTGAATGAATGGCAGAGTCTATTTCTTCTTTGTAAGATTGATACTGCGCTTGTAAATCAATAAAAGGAATTTTCATATTATGAAATAAGTTGAACAGTGTTATTTGAAAGCTTATATTTAGTATTATCAAACGAATCTAAAGCCATATTATTATCATTAAAGACAAGACGATTTCCAGCTACACTAACCCAACCCTGATGTTTAGCGGGAACACCATAAACCATCTCAAAGGCCTTTACATCCTTAGTTACTACAGTCCCAGCTCCAATAAGAGCGTACTCTCCAATAGTCGTGCCACATACAACAGTAGCGTTAGCACCAACAGAGCAGCCTTTTTTTAGTAATGTCTTTTTAAATTCTTCTTTTCGAACAATAAAACTTCTTGGGTTAATTACATTAGTAAATACCATAGATGGCCCTAAAAATACATCGTCTTCAATTTCAACACCTTCGAAAATAGAAATGTTATTTTGCACTTTCACCCCGTTACCAATCTTCACTTTAGGACCAACCACACAATTTTGACCAAATGAACAACGCTCTCCAATAGTTGTATCAGAAAGGATATGAGAAAAATGCCAAATCTTTGTATCGATACCTATCGAAACATTATCGTCAACAACGGATGTAGGATGGACATAAATACTCATAGCTTACAAAAGGGATGATAGTCGCCATTTAAACCTATTGGCTCTGAATTTCTGATAGTATGTACTATATCAATGGATGTTTTAGCTTCTAATAAGCCAAAGCCATTACCTTCAAGTATAGCTTCATAACTTTTGGTGTGTAAGTCTGTAAAGCCACCACTAAACTCTATTTCTTCACCTTCTACTGTGATAGATCGGTACGTTCTTTGACCTAAAGCCTTAATATTTTCAGGGATTAAATCATAATTCACACTTAAGAACCATCTTACTCTGGCTCTTTCTAAATCTAAAAATCCAGCAGCTCTATCATCTTGTGAAAGATGACAAATATTGCTTTTAACACCTCCAAAAATCCAAGTTAACATATCGTAAAAATGGATACCTATGTTAGTAGCAATCCCGCCTGACTTAGCGCTATCACCTTTCCAAGAAGTAAAATACCAATTTCCCCTACTTGTCAAATAACTTAAATCAATGTCGTAAATTTTATCTTTAGGACCATTATCAACTTTCTCTTTTAAAGCTATAATGGATGGGTGAAGTCTAAGCTGTAAAATATTGTTAATCTTTTTGCCGTATTCTTTTTCAACTTGTTCTAGTGCATCAATATTCCAAGGGTTCAAGACCAAAGGTTTCTCACATATAGCATGAGCACCATTTCTTAAGGCCAATCTTATGTGAGCATCATGTAAGTAATTTGGAGAACAAATACTAACATAATCTATAGAATTACTGGAGTTTTTAAGCTTGTAAATATGTCTGTCAAAACGTTCTGGCTCAGTAAAAAAATGAGCCTCAGGAAAAAAACTATCAATAATACCTACACTATCAAATCTATCTAAAGCAGCAATTAAGTTGTTGTCAGTATCTTTGATAGCCTTCATATGTCGTGTAGCAATATATCCTGCTGCCCCGATTAAAGCAAAATTTTTCATTAGAGTCTCCATATAGGTTCGTTAACAATTCCTTTGATATCTAAAACAATAGGGCTACCGATTGAAATAGATTTATAATCTTCCCTTTTTAAGTTTACAAATTGATGATGAGAAACACAGACAACTATCGCTTCGTATTTCTTATCTGCTGAAAATGGATCAGATATTATTTCTCTATCATAATGTGTTTTAAGTTCAGAAGCATCCACCCAAGGGTCATACACATCAATAGAGCAACCATAATCTTCTAATTCATTAATGATATCAAAAACTTTAGTATTTCTAATATCTGGACAATTTTCTTTGAAAGTCAGACCTAATATCAGAATATTCGCACCTTTTATATTTTTATCATTATCAACTAAAAAACGAATTGTCTTTTTAGCAATATATGCTGACATTCCATTGTTTATTATTCTAGATGAAAGAATAAGGTTTGGCTTATAACCCATTTTTTCGGCCTTATATGTAAGGTAATAAGGATCTACACCAATACAATGGCCACCTACTAAACCTGGTTTAAACTTTAAGAAATTCCATTTAGTTCCTGCAGCCTCAAGAACTTCATTGGTTGGAATATTCATAGTATCAAATATTAATGCCAACTCATTAACAAGGGCAATATTGACATCTCTTTGAGTATTCTCAATAACTTTAGCTGCTTCTGCTACTTTTATAGAAGGAGCTTTATATGTTCCAGCTGTTATAATAGAATTATACAATGAATCCACAAAATCAGCTATTTCAGGTGTTGACCCACTAGTAATTTTTAAAATTTTAGTGAGTGTTTTTTCTTTATCACCAGGGTTAATACGTTCAGGACTATAACCACAGAAAAAATCTTCATTAAATTTCAACCCAGAAACTTGTTCGAGAATGGGGACACATTCATCTTCTGTAACACCAGGGTATACCGTTGATTCATATATCACTACATCACCTTTTTTAAGGACACTACCAACGGATTGACTTGATTTTACTAATGGAGTCAAATCCGGTTGATTTTTATCATTAATAGGTGTAGGAACCGTTATAATAAAAATATTACAAGCTGAAGTATCGGTGATATCTGTGGTGTAACTTAAATGAGTAGCAGATTCAAGATTCTCTTTTGACATCTCAAGTGTTCTATCAAAACCAGAGTTTAACTCATTAATTCGTGACTCATCAATATCCAAGCCAATAGTTGGAAATAGCTTGCCAAATTCTACAGCTAGTGGTATACCAACGTAACCTAATCCAATAATTGCAATTTTATTACTCATTTTAGTTAATGTACTATTTATATTAAAAAAAGTCTTCAAATGAAGACTTTTAATTTTACTAGAGAATATGCATTATTAATACTCCCATAAATCATGTTCCAGGTTGAAAATCTCTTCTTTGATTTTTTCTGCTTCTAACAGAGCGTCAATTCCTTCTTTATATTCAGAAACTTTTCTATCATACTTATTTGATTCTTTGACTATTCTACTGCTAAAAAATCTCTTGTGAAAAATATCATCGTAAGTTAAACGTGCTGCATCATTCTTCCTATGGTTAAAGACTTCAGATTTAGCCAGAATTTTCCTTGCCTCTGGAAAGTACACCCAAAATAAAGAGGTTTCACCAGTATAAACACCATCTTCATTTCTTCTATCAATTACAGGGCAGATTCCTATAATTCTTACTTCCATAACAGAACGTTGCTTATCAAAAATCCATTCTTCTTTAATTCTGTACTTTTTCACATCATGTCTTTGAAAGATGTTGTAAGTAGTATCTAAATAATATTCTTGATTGTCGGGATCAAACTTTTCTTCAACAGTTATTTTTTCTCCTTCCATTATACCTATTAAATCAACTTCAGAACGAGACATTGGAGATTGAAATTCGTCATCATTTGTTGCATTACCATATGCCGTGATAGTTCCTTCATCAATAGCTTGCATCAAAACATCTATAAGGTTTTGTCTATCGTTTATTGGTAATAGAGGGTAGTAGAATACTTGATTCATTTTCTCTCTTAAATCAATCACTCTTTCAATCTTGGTAGACCACATTACGTCAGCTTCTCTAACGTATTGATAATCTTGAATCATCCTTTCCTTTCCACCATCTCTAATGTCTTTCTCATATGCGCCGTCAAGAATATCTTGAGCAAATGAAAAATGTGAGATACAAACTAAGGATACAACTAATACTAAATTCTTCATAATATTTAGGTTTTAATTTACCGTTAATTTAACCGCTGGCAATGATTTTGGTGCGCCATCTGGTCCTTTGCAGGTAATATTAGTAAAATACAATACAGAACCAACTTGCAGTGATTCAAATAATGTTTTCATTTCAGGAGTCACTTTGTTTCCCTTAGCGAACTTTGTAACTAATTCACCACGTTGAGTAACATCAACAGAAAATCCTGTAATTCGGTACTTTATATCAAATACGAAGTTGCTAAGCTCAGCATACAACTTGGCATTACTTGAAAGCAATTGACTCTTTTTAACTTTTTTGTTTTTAGAACCTAAAAACTTAGGCTCAGGCTTAGGCGTTCTCATTACTCTATATTCTAAAGAACCCATATTTCTTCTCTTACCATCAATTTGTGCTGAAACACTGATTTTAGCCTTTCCCGTTGTTTTAGGGTAAACTTCCCAGCCTCCACCTTTGACTTTTTTTACTACACCGTTATCACAGCTTACACTTAATTTATCCTTTGGAACACCGGGTACAGAAACATCAATAGGGTTACCTAAGGCTCCATCTTTAAGTGGGTGACTTGCAAGAATGTAGAATACATTCATCTTGGTAGGTGAAACAACTAAACTGGCTCTTGCCACTTGATACTCACCATCAAAGGGATATAATTTAGTCCCTGCATCAGTCTTCATTGAAATAAGACCTCCCCATTTTTTATAACCTTCAGAACTAGCTTTCACGGCATACTTTCCTTTTCCAGAAACTACTGGTATTGAATCATAACTACCGATCATTTTATATTTTCCGTCTTCATCAATTTCATAATCACCAACATAGATTAAAGGATTCTGAGTGGTATCTTTTGCTGCAAGGAATACGTCAGCTTTGAATGAATCACCAAGGAACACATAATTTGAAGTTGCAATTTGTATAGCATCAGCAGAGGTAAACTTTAAAGAGCCTGCATCAATTTCTTGCTTCAAATAATTTATTACATCTGATTCGGTATTTCTAATATCTGTTTGAACTTTAGAAAGCAAAGTTACTGCAGCAACTAATGGCATATCAGAGAAATTTCTTTCAAGCCAAGTTTGATCTGATTTTTTAGCACCAACATTAACTTTTTCAACTTCATATCTCATTGTTTCCTTAATTGATTTGGTAAGAAAATCATCTTTGATAAGAGTTAATGCATAATTTTTGAAAGATTCTAATCTGTCAACAAGTATTTGACCGTTAGGTTCTTTGACAAGAAAATTTCCAGAAGAAAGTCTGTCTTTTTTCTTCTTGATATTTATAATGTTTTTATTTTTTTGCGTGTCTGTTAAATCATCGAAAGTTATGTCTTTAAGAGCTTGTGGGGCGCCATTTTCATTAAGGTTTTCACCCTCAAGGGTTACTTTATTTTCAGCCAACATAACCAAGCTAAATTTTAGACTTTGAATCATGTCGACAAGTGAATCAGATTTAGACTTAACCGTAAAAGCCTTGTCTTTCCATGGTCCTGCTTTAGTTGGATTTGTCTCAGCTGCTAAAACAAACTCATTGTAAACGTCATCATTTTTTAAACTGAAGTTTTTGGTTGTTTTAACAATTCCACTATTAATTTTAGAAAATGCATCTAGGACTTGTTTAGATACATTAAGTGCTAACAATGCTGTTAGAACTAAATACATCATACCAATCATTTTTTGTCTGGGCGATAAATTATTTCCTGCCATTGGTTTATTTTTTCTATCTAAAAATTAAATGAAAAATTGTTTATTTATTCATTGCGCTAAGCATGTTAGCATACATTTTGTTAAGCGCTTCTAGATTAGTGCCTAGTTTGGATATTTCAACTTGAAACTTCTCGGAATCACTGACAGAATTACCCATGTTTTGCATTGTTTTAAGCTGTAAATCATAATACGTATTCATTTCAGCTAACTTTCTAGCAGCTTCACGCATTTGATCACTATAATCACCCGTAGCAGATACAGCATCCATAGACTTATTAACGCCCTCAACAGTTTCATTAAAGGATCTTAAATTATCCCCTAATCGAGTTATTAAGGCTTGATCAACATTAGCTTTGTCTAACATGTTATCTAATTCCTGAACTGGAGTTTTTTTCGAGGATGAAGAAGTTCCATCATCTGGATCTTTCATATATGCTAATTCTGGGTAAACCAAACTCCAATCTGGATCTTCATGCGGCTTCTCAAAAGCAGAGAAGAAAAAGATAATTGCTTCTGTTGAAAGTCCGATAGTAAGCATAGCTCCAGCACCTGGCCAGTCCATTAATTTAAATAGTGCACCTAGTATAACGATAGCAGCTCCAAAACCATAAAGCTTTGCCATTCCATTTTTAAACTTCTTTGAGTTGGGGTTTAATAATGCCATAATTTGTTGTTCTTATAAGTTGTTAAAAAAATTAATTATCTAAAATCTGCTTTATCTCTACCAATAAAGGATATCACGTTTCTAAATCCAATGTATGATTTTGCTGTATCTTGAAATTCATAATCTCTTGTCCCTACCTGGATAAAGTGTGAGATATCTTTCCATGAACCGCCTCTAATAACTTTACGCTTTAGAATTTCTGGATCAGAATCTTCAGCATCATAGTTGAAGTCAAAGTTCATGTCATGAGCAAAATTAAATGCAGATTCATCATAAGCATTGCTAGTCCATTCGGCAACATTTCCAGCCATATCATACAGACCAAAATTGTTAGGGTTGTATGATGCAACCTTCACTGTTCTTAAACCACCGTCAGCAGTATAGTTACCTCTTCTAGGCTTGAAGTTAGCTAAAAAACAACCAGCATCATTAGTAGTGTATGGTCCACCCCAAGGATATGGAGCTAAATCATAACCACCCCTAGCCGCATATTCCCATTCTGATTCTGAAGGAAGACGGAATTGATCGTGAAGAGGTTCTTCTCTATCGTTTAAGTAATTATCTAATATGTGTGTTCTCCATTTAGAAAAAGCGACTGCTTGTTTCCAACTTACACCAACAACAGGGTAATCATCAAAAGCTGGGTGATGAAAATAATTCCTTGAGAGCGGATCATTGTAAGAATACGTGTAGTCTGATGTCCAAACTAAAGTATCAGGAAAAATATTTAATTCTGGCTTTTCAATAAAGATAGATCTGTCTTCCTTGCCTTTTTCTTTATTCGTTCTTGATGATGCTCTGACTATATCAACATCTTCATAACGGTAATTGTATTTTCTAGTATCGAATTGACGCCTTGAATAAAAACGCTCATGCTCAGGAAGGTACATCTCATCTTCTAGCACCTCTCTTACCTCTGCATCATCCCAACGTATTTGTCTACTCCAATCAATATTTGGCGGGTCAATAAAATTACCATATTCATCCTCTTCGATAAGTTCGTAACCTTCTACTCCGTTTTCACCTAGAATAACACGCGCTATAGAGTCACGGACCCAAGAAACAAATTGTCTGTATTCGTTATTAGTGATTTCCGTTTCATCAATATAAAAAGCAGCTACAGAAACTGTTTTGTGCTGAGTTACATGTGCATAAGGCACATCCTGATCTCCAGGCCCCATATTATAACTTCCTTGAGGCACAAAAACCATTCCATAAGGATCGGTAGGGTTCCAAATAGGTCTATTTTGAACACCTATTAACTCTCCATTTCCTGTGGTAGAACAACTTGCAAATACTATTGCAACAAATCCGAGGATAAATAAATTTTTCATAATACTCATATTTTAATACCTCAATATAAGAGGGTTTATTTTTTATCTAAGCCACAAAATCACCACTTAAAAAAGTGATGATTGAACTTGAGAAAGTCACAAATATAACAATTTTATAGGAATCGAGGATTTTTAAACCCTTTAACTACTTTGTTATAATCGATTTTGAAACAATACCCAAGCATAAATTCAAAAGTTCCTGATGTGGACACGTTTGTTGTAGGAACATCATATGAAAATCCAAACTTAAGATCTTCGTTGATATGCATACCTAGCAATAATACCGCACGAGAACTCGGTCTATATGTAACTCCACCCCACAACTTTTTATTGTATTCAAGGATTGAAGTTAAATCAACAGTAGTTGTAACCCCCTCAGTTTTTACTAATAGCGAGGGCTTTAATGCCATCTTTTCGTTCAATTCGTGTACATATCCAGCAGTAAGGTAGTAATGTCTTTTAACATCAATGATATCTAATGATGTAGAAATTGTTGGCTCATTCATGTGTTTTGAAGATAGACCAACATATAATTTTTCCGAATTATAAAATAACCCCATACCTAAATCCAATCCAGAACCGTTTTCATCTGTTGTAGGTATTGATGGATCAGGATTTTGAGTAATGATATTAGCACCGTTCACTTTATCTTGAATTACTCCGACCGAAAGACCTATACCAAGCTTACCATTAGAGATATCGAGCTGGTATGCGTAAGAAAGGTTTAAGGACAAAAATTCATTTTGACCAATTTTGTCTGTCAAAATATTAAGACCAATACCTCCATGCAATAAAGATAATGGACTTTGAACTGCAAAATTTGTTGATACAGGAGCATCTTCAAAACCTACCCACTGAGATCTATGCAAAGCAGTAGCACAAATAGCCTCTTCACTACCGGCCGACCCGGGATTGAAAGACAGGTTATTAAAAATATATTGACTAAACTGTGGATCTTGCTGTGCTTTGGAATGAAAAGCGAAAGATAACAACAAGAAAAGCAAAAAATATTTTTTCATAAAAGGTAACGTCAAAACGTATATCACAATTAATATTCGGCTAAAATAACTATTTTTTTTTACTAGAAAAATAGCTTGAGTAAGTATTCCTTTAATGTTGATTCATTTTTTGAAAAGCTTTCCACCATCTTTCGGGCACATCTCCCTTTACAGCTATCTGATAGTCATTGTAAGAACAAGGAATAAAATAATTTTCTAAAGGCAAGGTTGGGGAAGAATTAATTATTGGGACTTCCATCCACCATTTTTCTAATTTTTTATTTTTGTAAAAACAAGCATTATACTCACCTTCTCTCATAGAAACATGATATTTAACCATATCATCGTCGTTTGGCTTGAAACGCTTCATTTTATGAAAAAATCCTTCAAAAAAGCACCAAATCATTTGTGCCACTAACTTTTCAGATTGTAAGTTTTCGTCACTTTTATTGTAAAAATTATAAATACCTAAAGTTTTTAGACGACCACTTATACCTGCATAACGCATTATCTGACAAGCATCTTCCGCATAAAAACCATTAGGAGAACCATCTATATTTGAAGGATTATCAGAAAGTCGAACACAATTCATATCAAATGTTACAAAATCTGCATTTCTAAGTGATGGCTCTACTTCTTCAATATTTTGTTTTATTTCACCTAATCGATAGGCATCGAAATAAAGTTTTTCAATTAATTTGATTGAATCTTGAGTATTTAGATAGGTTTGATAGCCTATGTTAGTATAATTAAACAAAACATTTGGCTGGGTTTTTAAAATATCAGACAAAAAGGCATCAGAAGGTTGACTATGTTCATCTACTCCAAAATCAAAACGAGAATCAAAACCTACCATATTAGACAATTTACCTAATTTAACACAAGATCGATATTGTGATATGGTCAAATCTTGACCGCCACCAATAACAAGAGCAAACAAATTTCGTTGTTCGCACTCAATCAAAACGTCAGTAAGTAATTGATAGGTATCGCTAATTTTTTCGCCCAAAAGCAATTGTCCCAAATCGGCTATTCTAAGTCTTTCTTGACCTTCAAAAAGTTGATATAACTCTTTACGAATATTATCGAGTGATTCATCATTATTTGCAACAGGAGTTCCTCGAAATTCTGGAACAGTGAACATTACCAAATCTGCTTCTGAAAGATTTGGAAAATCACCTTGAGTGTAAGCCATCACATTCTGTCCTAACTGACTAGACTGGTAGTCTTCGTTATGATGAACTATAGGTTTAAAGCTTAACTCAAATTCCATTTACTTCTTCTTACTTTTTTCTGCCAGATCCAAACACATTTCTCTAGTTAAAGACTTTGGCTCAACATCTTTAGGAATCTTGACATTTGTTTTATTTTTACGTGCCCCCTCTCCTATCTGAATAAAAGGACCATATCTACCATTAAGGACTTGAACTAAAGGATCACCCTCAAATCGGTTAATTATTTTTTCTGCCTCAGCCTTTCTATGTGCTAAAATCAATTCTACAGCTCTATCTATTTCAATAGTTAATGGCTCATCACCGTCTGCTTTTTTGATAGACACAAACTTACCTTTGAAACGCAAATATGGTCCAAAGCGTCCAATAGCTGCAACTACCTCGTCACCTTCAAATTCACCAACAACTCTCGGCAATTTAAACAATTCTAACGTTTCTTCTAATGTAATAGTAGTAATGCTTTGTGAAGCTAAAAGAGAAGCAAATCTAGGCTTCTTTTCATCACTAGCTTCTCCAATTTGTGCCATAGGTCCAAATCGACCTATTTTAACATATACATTTTCATTCGTTTTTGGGTCGGTACCCAAAAGACGCTGTCCTTTAGCGGCCTCTGAGTTGTCTGAAACTTCATTTACTGTTTTAAGAAAACCATCGTAAAACTGGCTAATCATCTCATTCCAAACCTTATCTCCTTTGGCAATAAAATCAAACTCTTTTTCCACCTCAGCAGTAAAGCTGTAATCCATAACAGCAGCAAAATTTGTTTCAAGAAACTCCGTAACAACGATACCAATATCTGTCGGTTTCATTTTAGACTTATCAGAGCCTGATTTTTCAGATTTTTGCTCTTCTTTTACCTCATTATCTTTTAATGAAAGGCTGATGTAAGGCTTTAAAACACCCTCACTCTGTCCCTTTTCTACATATCCTCTATTTTGAATAGTAGTAATTGTAGATGCATAAGTAGACGGACGTCCAATACCAAGTTCCTCTAATCGTTTTACCAAACTAGCCTCGGTAAAGCGAGGTTTAGGCTTACTGAAACGTTCAATAGCATTAATTTCTTTTGAAGATACGCTATCTCCTTCAACAAGCTGTGGCAACATTCCATCTTGCTCTTCAGAATCTTCATCATCATTACCTTCCATGTAAACTTTCAAAAAACCTTCAAACTTTATCATCTCCCCTTTAGCAACAAAATTATGAGAAGCATTAGAAACTGTGATTTCAGCAGTTGTTCTTTCCAATTGAGCATCTGCCATTTGAGAAGCAATAGTTCGTTTCCAAATGAGCTCATATAATCTTTGGTGATTACGCTCTCCATCTACTTTAGCATTAGCTAGATTGGTAGGACGAATAGCTTCGTGAGCCTCTTGCGCCCCTTTGGATTTTGTAGCAAATTTTCTACTATTGAAGAATTCATCTCCATAAGTCGATTTAATATAACCGCCAGCTGCTTTAATAGCATCGTCTGATAAATTCATGCTATCTGTACGCATATAGGTGATTTTACCCGATTCGTAAAGCTTCTGAGCAACACTCATTGTTTGCCCTACGGTAAAGCCCAATTTCCTTGAGGCTTCTTGTTGCAAGGTAGATGTTGTAAACGGAGCTGTAGGGGATTTTTTAGCGGGTTTTTTAGTCAGCGATGTAATTGTGAAATCTGAAGTTGAGCAAGACTCTAAAAACGCAACAGCCTCTTGTTTCGTGTCAAAACGTTTAGGCAGATCTGCTTTAAATATTTTTTGATCTTTATTCAAGAAATAAGCGGAGACCTTGTAGCTAGATTTACTAACGAAGTTTATTATTTCTTTTTCTCTATCTACAATCAATCGAACAGCAACAGATTGAACACGACCAGCAGAAAGGCCATATTTCACTTTTTTCCAAAGCACTGGCGACAACTCAAAACCAACCAAACGATCAAGCACTCTTCTCGCTTGTTGAGCATTAACGAGGTTAATATCTAATTCTCTAGGATTATCAACAGCTTTAGTTATTGCTGATTTGGTAATCTCATTAAAAACGATTCGCTTTGTTTTGTCAGATTCTAATTTTAAAGCCTCTTGTAAATGCCAAGCGATTGCTTCTCCTTCACGGTCCTCATCCGTCGCAAGCCAAACAGTATCCGATTTTTTTGATAATTTACTTAACTCATCAACAACTTTTTTCTTATCAGGGGAGATTTCATAGGTAGGAGTAAAACCATTTTCGATATCAATAGCCATACCACCTTTTTTAGGTAAATCTCTGATATGCCCAATACTTGACTTTACAATAAAATCTTTGCCTAGGAAACCTTCGATGGTTTTTGCCTTTGCTGGTGACTCCACAATAACTAAATTTTTTGCCATAAGAAATAAGTTGTTTTCGTTTAAAAATGAGTGCAAATATAGAATACCTTTTTTTAAATTACCAAACGACTGACAAGCCTAACTCCCATTTATATTATAAATAATATAATTATTTTCAAAAAAAGATTTTTTCTGTCAATTTGGCAGTTTTTGTTAATTTTGTGAACTTTATTTTGAGTAAACGATATGAAAGACACTGAGAAAATAGTGGATATTGCAAGACAAGGAGAAGCCCTACAACTTGAAAAATCAGAGGTAAGCAAGAAGAAAATGTACATTGAAAGCTATGGCTGTCAAATGAATTTTTCGGACAGTGAAATTGTGGCTTCTATCCTTACTAAGGAGGGTTTCTCAACCACTCCAAACCTAGAAGATGCCGACGTTGTCTTTGTAAACACCTGTTCGATTAGGGAAAAAGCAGAGCAAACGGTTAGAAACAGACTCAAAGTTTATAATGCTATAAAGAAAAAGCAAAACCCTAAAATGTTAGTTGGAGTTTTGGGTTGTATGGCTGAACGCCTTAAAGATAAATTTCTTGAAGAAGAAAAACTCGTCGACATTGTAGTGGGCCCTGATGCTTACAGAGATTTACCCAATCTTATTGATGAAGTTAACGACGGAAGAAAAGCAGTTAACGTTATCCTTTCCAAAGAAGAAACCTACGCCGAAATCAGCCCTGTTAGATTAGGCGGAAATGGAATAACAGCTTTTGTATCTATCACTAGAGGTTGTGACAACATGTGTACATTCTGCGTTGTTCCATTTACTCGAGGAAGAGAAAGAAGCAGAAACCCAGAAAGCATCGTTCAAGAGTGTCAACAATTAGTCGCTGATGGCTACAAAGAAGTTACTCTGCTAGGGCAAAATGTAGACTCCTACTTGTGGTCTGGTGGCGGATTAAAAAAAGACTTCAATAAGCTAAGTAAAGAAGAACAAAGCAAGAGTACTAATTTCGCTCAGCTACTAGCTATGGTAGCAGAAGTTAGCCCAAATTTGAGAGTGCGTTTTTCAACCTCTCACCCCAAAGATATGCAAGACGATGTACTTCATACTATTGCCAAATACGAAAACATCTGTAATTACATTCACCTACCAGTTCAATCAGGAAATAGTAGGATATTAGAACTGATGAACAGGGGCTATACCAGAGAATGGTATTTAAACAGAATTAAAGCAATAAGAAAAATTATTCCCGATTGTGGAATCTCTATGGATATAATTTCAGGGTTCTGTACTGAAACTGAGGAAGACCATAAAGACACCTTAACTTTAATGGAAGCTGTCAAATATGATTTTGGATATATGTTTAGCTACTCTGAAAGACCAAACACTCAGGCACAAAGAAAGTTAAATGACGATGTTTCAGCCGAAACTAAAAAAAGAAGATTGCAAGAAATTATAGAGCTTCAAATGAAACATTCTCTCATCAGAACTAAAGAGCAAGTAGGAAAAACTCATAAAGTACTGGTTGAAGGAGTGTCAAAAAAATCAAAAGAAGAGCTTTATGGTCGAAATTCTCAGAATACCGTTGTAGTATTCCCAAAGGAAAATTATAAACCTGGCGATTACGTTTTGGTGAATATTGAAGAATGCACCTCAGCTACGTTGAAAGGTAAAGCAACAAAATTAGTATGATAAAACACCAAGACATTAAACAGAGGTTTGGTATAATTGGTAATTCAAATAAATTAGATCGAGCCATCAGTACAGCATTGCAAATTGCACCTACTGACATATCCGTGTTAATCACTGGGGAAAGTGGCGTAGGAAAAGAAGCTATGCCCAAGATCATTCACTACAATAGTCAAAGAAAACACAACAAATACATCGCTGTAAACTGTGGTGCTATTCCTGAGGGCACAATAGACAGTGAGTTATTTGGTCACGAAAAAGGAGCTTTTACAGGAGCGAGTGACAACAGACAAGGCTATTTTGAAGTCGCCGATGGCGGCACTATTTTTTTGGATGAAGTTGGCGAACTCCCTTTAAGTACCCAGGTTCGACTATTGCGAGTTTTAGAAAGCGGAGAGTTTATGAAAGTTGGCTCTAGCCAGATAAAAAAAGTAGACATCAGAGTTATTGCAGCCACTAACGTAAACATTGAAGAAGCAATTCAAAAGGGAAAGTTTAGAGAAGATTTGTTTTACAGACTAAACACCATAAATGTCAAAATGCCTTCCCTTAGAGAGCGAATTGAAGATATTCATTTACTATTTAGAAAGTTTGCAGCAGATTTTGCTGATAGGTATCACATTCCTCCGATACGACTTGAAGAAGATGCCGTAGATTTATTACAAACTTACTCTTGGCCGGGAAACATTAGACAACTTAAAAATGTCGCTGAACAAATTTCAGCTGTTGAGCAAGACAGAAGCATAAGTAAAGAAATTTTAATAAACTATATCCCAAAACAAAATACTACACCCGTATTGTTCAAAAATGAAAAAACTGATAACGACTTTTCTGAAAGAGAAATACTCTACAAGGTTCTTTTCGACATGAAGAACGACCTTAACGATTTAAAAAGAGTCACTAAGGAACTAATGGGAGAAAAAAAACACGATATAGAAGAAGAAAAGGTCATAAATCATCTGATTGAAAAACCAACAATATCAATTGCTGAAAAAGAAATTGAAGAAGATGTCTTTTTAACCCTGCATGAGCAAGAAAAAATCCTTATTGAAAAAGCTTTAAAAAGACATCAAGGAAGAAGAAAAGATGCCGCCGAAGAATTAGGCATTTCGGAACGCACACTTTACAGAAAAATTAAAGAGTACTTATTGTGACAAGAGTTATAAATATATGTCTGTTAGTTTTATCTATCAGTTTCAATTCGTGTGGGATCTATTCCTTAAGCGGAGCTTCCATTTCTGATGATGTAAAATCAGTCAGTATCAAAACTTTTGAAAACAGAGCTACACTATCGCCACCCGTTTTGTCAAATAAAATGACTGAAGCGCTAAAAGATAAGTTTTCATCCGAGACAAATTTAATCCCTGTTTCTGATAATGGCGATATAAAGTTTGATGGTCATATTTCAAATTATTCGATTAATCCAATTGCAATACAAGCCAATGAAACCGCCTCACAAAATAGACTTAGCATTTCTGTCAAGGTAAACTTCATTAACAATTTAGACGAAGAAAGTAACTACAAAAAAACGTTTAGCAGGTATGCAGATTATGACAGCTCTATAGATTTTACTAATATTGAAGAATCGCTCAATGATGAAATCATAACTCAATTGATAGAAGATATTTTTAACGAAGCATTCACCAATTGGTAAACAATAAAGACACATATTCGAATTGGCTAAGCAACCCTAATGAACTTGACGTTAAGGAAACTGATAGCTTAAAGGAGTTGATAAATCTTTATCCATTTTGCTCAACATCTAGAGTTTTATACCTAAAAGGTCTTCAAAACACAAACAGTATACACTACAACCAAGTCCTAAAAGAAACAGCAGCTTATGCTGGTGATAGGCAAAGGCTTTTTTATCTTCTTACAGAAGAAAAAAACAAAAAGGTTGAAACACCAAAAACAATAAAGAAAATAGAGCCTGATACAAACGACGAAAAAAGTTTGTTAGAAAAAGAGCTTGAAATTGGACAACCTCTGGTGTTTGAAAAAGAAGAAAAGCACTCTTTCAATGAATGGCTTAAGCTCAGTCAAGCTAAACCTATTCAACGCTCTTCAGAAACAAAAAACAATCTACAAAAAAAGGTTAGTCTGATCGAAGATTTTATTGCTAATAGAGAAAGGACACCAAAGAAAGAATTTTACTCTGCTAGTAATAAAGCAAAAGAAAGTGTTGAATTTCATTTCGATATTGTTACTGAAACACTTGCAAAAGTATATCTAGAGCAAGGGCACTATGAAAAAGCAAAAGCAGCATATAAGCAGCTTTCCTTGAAATATCCCCAAAAAAGTTCTTTATTTGCAAGCCAAATTGGATTAATCGATCAATTGATCACTAAAAATAAATAAACTTATGTACACGATTTTCTCTGTTTTAATAGTAATAACCTGCGTTTTGCTAGTGTTAGTAGTATTGGTTCAAAACCCTAAAGGAGGCGGATTATCAGCAACTTTTGGCGGTGGAAATCAAGTTATGGGAGTTAAAAAAACTGCAGACTTTTTAGAAAAAGCGACATGGTATTTAGCAATATCACTCCTTGTTTTTTCTTTAGCGTCTAATTTTGCCATCTCATCATCTAATGATTCGGGAATGCAAAACCAATCAATTATGCAAGAGCAAATTGATGAAACAGCTATCCCTGCTCAAAGCCTTCCTTCATTACCAATACAAGAGGCACCAGCTGAATAGTTTTTTGTCAAATTTTCAGAAAATCTGAAAAAAAGTCATTTCTCAAAAAGTGTGTCCTTGTGGCACACTTTTTGATTTGTACTATAACAATTATTAATTTAAACTATAACAATTATGAATGTAAAACCACTTGCAGACAGAGTACTAGTTGAACCAGCACAAGCTGAAACTACTACTGCATCTGGAATTATAATTCCAGATACTGCCCAAGAAAAACCACAAAAAGGCACAGTAGTTGCCGTAGGCAATGGTAAAAAGGATGAGCCTTTAACTGTTAAAGTTGGTGACACTGTTCTATACGGCAAATATTCTGGAACTGAGTTGAAATTAGAAGGTAAAGACTACATGATTATGCGTGAGTCAGACATCTTAGCAATCATTTAAAAAAACAAAACAATGGCAAAAGAAATTAAATTTGATATAGAAGCAAGAGACGCCCTAAAAAGAGGTGTTGATGCTCTTGCAAATGCTGTAAAAGTAACGCTAGGTCCTCAAGGCCGAAATGTCGTTATCGATAAGAAGTTTGGAGGCCCTTCAATTACTAAAGATGGTGTATCTGTAGCAAAAGAGATAGAGCTAGAAGACACCATAGAAAACATGGGCGCTCAGATGGTAAAGGAAGTTGCTTCAAAAACAGCTGACATTGCTGGTGATGGTACAACAACCGCAACCGTGTTAGCTCAAGCTATCGTTTCTAATGGACTGAAGAACGTTGCCGCTGGAGCCAACCCCATGGATTTAAAAAGAGGAATCGACAAAGCTGTTTCTGTTGTAGTTGAAAATTTAAAGTCACAATCGCAGGAAGTCGGTGACAGTATAGAAAAAATTCAGCAAGTAGGTGCCATTTCTGCAAATAACGATAATGCTATTGGCTCTCTTATTGCTGAAGCTATGGACAAAGTAAAGAAAGAAGGCGTTATCACTGTTGAAGAAGCTAAGGGTACTGACACTTATGTTGAAGTGGTTGAAGGTATGCAATTCGATAGAGGTTACTTATCACCTTACTTCGTGACAAATGCTGAAAAAATGTTAGCTGATTTGGATACTCCATACATTCTTTTATACGACAAGAAAATATCCAATATGAAAGACTTGTTGCCTATCTTAGAACCAGCTGCACAGTCAGGTAAACCTTTATTAATTATTGCAGAAGATGTAGATGGTGAAGCACTCGCTACATTAGTAGTTAATAAAATGAGAGGTTCGTTAAAAATTGCTGCCGTTAAAGCACCAGGTTTTGGAGACAGAAGAAAAGCAATGCTTGAAGATATAGCTATTCTTACAGGAGGAACTGTGATTTCTGAGGAAAGAGGATTCAAATTAGAAAATGCTACCATCGAGATGTTAGGTACTGCTGAGAAGATTACTATTGACAAAGACAATACAACTATTGTAAATGGTGCAGGTAATAAAGATAACATTACGGCAAGAGTCAATCAGATAAAAGCTCAAATTGAAAGCACTACTTCGGACTACGACAGAGAAAAACTTCAAGAAAGACTAGCTAAGTTAGCTGGTGGTGTGGCCGTTCTTTATGTTGGCGCCGCTTCTGAAGTCGAGATGAAAGAAAAGAAAGACAGAGTTGACGATGCTTTACATGCTACACGAGCAGCAGTAGAAGAAGGTATAATTCCTGGTGGTGGTGTAGCTTTAGTAAGAGCCGCTGACCCTCTTGCAAAGCTCAAAGGAGATAATGCTGACGAAACTACAGGTATTCAAATCGTTACACGAGCTATTGAAGAGCCTTTACGTCAGATTGTGGCCAACGCAGGTAACGAAGGTTCTGTTGTCGTTTCAAAAGTAAAAGAAGGTAAAGCAGACTTTGGATACAACGCTAAGAAAGAAGAATACGAAAATATGTTCGAAGCGGGTATTATTGACCCCACCAAAGTAACACGTGTAGCATTAGAAAATGCGGCTTCTGTAGCTGGCATGTTACTCACTACCGAATGTGTACTTGCTGATATTCCAGAAGATACTCCTCCAATGCCTCCAATGGGCGGTGGCGGTATGCCCGGAATGATGTAAAAGATGTAAAAAAACGTTAAAAAAAAAGCCCTCAGCATTTTGCTAAGGGCTTTTTTGTTTTTTCAGAGTACAAATCACTTATCAGCTAGTCTAATCCTAAAAATCATCATGAACAGTATTCCGAATAATATTGTGGCGAATAGTAAGTGAGCATTTTGAACTAAACCAATCATATCAAAATGGGCTAATAAAACACCGCTTAATAATTCAATCACTAATATGGCATACAACCAACGTATGATTTTGTGCTTAGAGCCCACTTCGTTTTTGTAAGCCATATAAGTCAATAAAGCCAAGACCAACCAAGAAAAACTTCGGTGAATAAAAAACGATAAACCGAGGTAGTCTGTCCATAGCTCACGACCAATACCAGCACGAGTTAGCTCGTCAATAGCTTCTCTGACTTGAGTGCCTAAAAACATTTGAAAAGCAGTAATAAGGAAGCATGCCCAAACCAGATAGCTTACTTCCTTTGACAATGTTATGTTTTGAGATTGTGACGGACTCACTAAGCGAATTACATAGAGTTGAAGACCAATAATTACAAGTGCAAAAAACAAATGCAAAGTAATTGTCCAAGGAACTAAGTTAGATGCCACAACAATAGATCCAAACCAAGCTTGAAAAGCAATGAGAATAAGATTTATTACCGACACAAAAAACAAGCGTTTATGCTTTCGATAATAAAAGGCAATCCAAAAGAAAATGAGTAATAAAGAATTACCTGCTAAAAAACCGAATAACCTATTGACATACTCTGTCCAGGTTTTGCGAACATTAAAATCTTCCTCTTTCAATAAATTTGGGTCGTTCTTCAGCTGCTCCGCCACATCGGACATCCCAAAAACAGAGATTATTTTACCAAACTTCTCCACTTTATCAGCTCTTTTCTGACTGAATCGTTCTTTATAATCGGCAGGCACTTGACTACTGTCGGTGGGTGGCACCCACTGATCAAAACATTTGGGCCAATCAGGACATCCCATACCACTGCCCGTAGTTCGTACAAAACTACCAGCAATAACAACTAGAAAGATGAACACTAAAGCCCACCAATTAAATCGAACAAAACGTCTAGAAAAAGTACTCATATCTTTTAGTGAGTGTCTATTTTTTTCTTTTCAATAGTCTTTAAAATCTCAACATCTACTGATGCAACAGTATATGCACTATCTTTTAAACAGTTTATAGTATTCACAATATCGTATTCACTAATCAAACTGTTATCAAAAGAAATAGAAGCTGATTTGCTTTCAAAATCAACATCAGCAGAAACCACGCCGTCAATTTTTTCTAATTCTTCGTCAATATAAGCAGCACAGCCTACTTGACAGCTCATACCTTCAACAATTAATTCCGCTTTGGTATCAGCAACTTCAATAACTTCTTCTTTTAATTCTGATGGCTTAGACTGTCCGCAGCCCACAATAAGACTTAAAAGCAAAACCGATGATAAAAATAATTTGAACATAATGTAATGTTTTTTAGGGTTACAAAAATACTAACATATCTTTGCAAAAATTATTGTAAGTGAATTTATCTTCCAAAAAATTTTATCACTGGGCCTTAATGATTCTTTTAGCATTCATTTGGGGTAGTTCTTTTATACTAATGAAAAAAGGACTAATTGTATTTAATGATCTAGAAGTTGCTCAACTAAGAATGGGAATAGCATGGCTAAGCCTATTACCTTTTGTTTGGAACAAACTATTTAAAATACAGAAAAAACACATCATTCCTATATTGGTTGTAGGTCTTTTTGGCAATGGTTTTCCGGCCTTTTTGTTTACTAAAGCTCAAACTGAATTAGACAGTTCACTTATCGGTATATTAAATGCTTTGGTGCCTCTATTTACTTTTGTGTTAGCTATGTTGTTATTCAAAACTAAAGTCAAAGTAAGTCAGCTTATTGGAATTTTACTAGGTCTTTCTGGAGCTGTATGGTTAATCGCTGGTGGCGGCTTAGTCCTTGAAAACGCTCACTACTCGTGGTATATCATCGTTGCAACTTTGTGCTATGCCATTAGCCTAAACACCATTAAAAATTATCTACAAGAAATGAGCGCTATTGATATTTCAGGCTTAGCATTTTTTGTAGTTGGTCCATTTTGTCTCTTAGCACTCGGATTTTCCGATTTTTCATTTAAAATGATGAATAGCGAAGGAGCAAATTTGGCCTTATTCTATATCATCATACTCTCTACGGTTGGCACCTCCATAGCCTTGGTTTTATTCAACCAACTCGTGAAAGGCACAACGGCAATTTTTGCATCATCTGTGACTTATTTGATTCCTATTGTGGCCATTTTTTGGGGCTTTATTGATGGCGAAATCATTACCTTAAATCACTTTATTGGTATCGCTATAATTTTAGGGGGAATACACTTGGTTAACAAAGCCTAATATTTTTTTGTCAATTATATATTAATTATTACATTTGCAGCCCACTAAAAAACAGTGGATAAACTAAAACTTTAAGAATGTACGCAATTGTAGAAATAGCAGGGCAACAATTCAAAGTAGAGAAAGACCAACAAATATTTGTTCATCGTCTAGATAACAAAGAAGGAGCTAAAGTTGAATTCGATAACGTTTTATTGATTGACAACAAAGGCAAAGTTAATGTTGGCGCCCCAGCTATCAGTGGTGCAAAAGTAACTGCAAAAGTGCTTGGCCACATGAAAGGAGACAAAGTTATTGTCTTCAAAAAGAAAAGAAGAAAAGGATACAGAGTAAAAAATGGTCATCGCCAATCGTTTACTCAAATTGAAATCCAAAGTATTGTTGAAAAAGGTGCTACAGCGAAAAAAGAAGCTAAAGCTACAGTGAAAAAAGAAGCTAAAGCTGAACCTAAACCAGCAGCTAAAAAAGCTCCTGCTAAAAAAGCAGCTCCTAAAGCTAAAGCAGCAAGTGCAGCTAAGCCGAAAGCTACTGCAAAGAAAACAACAGCTAAAAAACCTGCTGCTAAAAAACCAGCAGCAAAGAAAACTGACAAATAGTCTAACAATTAAATTAAAATACTATGGCTCATAAGAAAGGTGCAGGAAGTAGTAAAAACGGTAGAGAATCGGAAAGTAAACGATTAGGTGTAAAAATCTATGGTGGTCAAGGCGCAATAGCTGGTAACATCATCTTACGTCAAAGAGGAACAAAACATCACCCAGGTGAAAACGTAGGTATGGGAAAAGATCATACTTTATTTGCTCTTACCGATGGTATTGTTCAATTTAGAAAAAAAGCGAATAACCGATCATTCGTATCCGTTGACCCTATCAACAATTAAAAGGTAGCGTTATAATAAATTATTAAACTCCCTGCTTTTTAAGTCTGGGAGTTTTTTTTGATTTAGAATGTTATTTTTGTGAAACAAGAACTCAATTTATGTTACAGATTAATTATATACGAGAAAATACGCATGAAGCGATAACAAAATTGGCTAAAAGAGGGTTTGATGCAAAGGCCTCTTTAGAAGAGATTATTGCTAAAGATAAGCTAAGGAAAGAAACCCAAAACAAGCTAGACGACATCTTATCTCAATCCAATCAATTAGCTAAAGAAATTGGTTCGTATTTTAAAAATGGCGAAAAAGAAAAAGCAGAAGAAGCAAAATTAAAAACTGTAACACTAAAACAGCAAAGCAAAACTCTTAGCGAACAACTAAACCAAATAAGTGACGAATTACAAGATTTGCTAATACACATACCCAACGTACCTCACGAAAGTGTACCGAATGGCAAAACTCCTGAAGATAACGAAGTCGTGAAAGAAGAAGGCGACATCCCTAAACTGCATGATGGTGCACTACCGCATTGGGAGTTAGCTGCCAAATACGATTTAATAGATTTTGAGTTAGGTACAAAAATTACTGGAGCAGGATTTCCCGTTTATAAAGGTAAGGGAGCAAAACTTCAACGTGCATTGATCAACTTCTTTTTAGACAAGAATACTGACGCCGGCTATTTGGAAGTTCAGCCACCCCACCTAGTTAATGAAGCAAGCGGTTTTGGCACTGGTCAATTACCTGACAAAGAGGGACAAATGTACCATGTTACTGGCGACAATCTTTATCTTATTCCTACAGCAGAAGTTCCCGTAACTAATATCTTTAGGGATGTCATTGTTAAAAATGATGAGTTCCCTATAAAATACACTGCATATACCCCCTGTTTTCGACGAGAAGCTGGTTCATACGGAAAAGATGTGAGGGGATTAAATAGACTACACCAATTTGATAAAGTGGAGATTGTTCAAGTTCAAAAACCTACTGACTCCTACCAAACACTGAATGTAATGGTGGAACATGTTACTGAACTACTCCGAGATTTAGAGTTACCATTTCGAATTTTAAAATTATGTGGCGGTGATATGAGCTTTACTTCTGCCCTAACATTTGACATGGAAGTTTATTCGGCAGCGCAAAAACGTTGGCTAGAAGTTAGCTCCATTTCAAACTTTGAAAGCTATCAAGCAAATAGGCTAAAACTGAGATACAAAGACGAAAACAAAAAAAATATCCTTTGCCATACGCTCAATGGAAGTGCATTGGCACTACCAAGAATAGTGGCTTCTATTTTAGAAAATCACCAAGATGAAAATGGCATTAAAATACCAAAAGCGTTAATCCCTTATACTGGTTTTGAATACATCAACTAATGAGATTTATCTACATCATATTAATCGGTCTTTTATTTGCCTGCTCAAACTCGAGTTTTGAACAAGAGCAATTAAGAATAAATGAATTAATCGCTGAATATGACAGCCTATTCATAACTGTTGAAAACATCGATATTAGCTCTGCTGGAGTAAATTTAAAGCGATACAAAGAATCATTAGAGTACTCTCAATCCAAGCTCAGTACCGAAAAAAAACCAAGTCTTAAAACGATGACCTTCCTCAACGACATGAAGCTAATGAAGCGACAGTTTAGGAATGCTCCAAGACAACATAAAGGGTTTATCAAAAACATAATAAGAAATCAAGAGCAGCTCGAAAATTTACGCAATGACATTAATAATTCCATCTTTAATAAGGAAGAGATAAACGCAATTGTCTTGAGAGAAGAGCAGGCCTATGAAGCCTTATCTATTAAAGTAAAAGAATTCCAAATTGCATACCCCAGTTATGAGGCTCGATTTGATAGTCTATTCCAACTCACCGAAACATTTAACTACGAATAAATGAGGTTGTTTTTAATCATAACATTATGTATTTATGGTTTAAACATATCTGCTCAGTCAAATTCTAACTTAAGATTAGCCAATAAATACGCAAATAGTAAGGAATGTGAAAAGGCCAATGAAATTTACAAAACTCTTGAGTCAAAGGTCAACATCTTAAGCTACTACTCTAATTACTTAAAATGCTTACTTATCGAAGAAAAACATGCAACAGCATTAACTCTAGTAAAAAAAGTAAGAAAAAAATACCCTTCAAAACCTAAATACATTGCTGACTTAGGCTTTGTATATAAAGCCAAAGGCGACAAAATACGAGCAGAAAAAGAATTCAAAAAGAGCTTGGACGCCTTAGCAAAAGGAAGTATTAATCAAGTTACTCAACTTGCTAATTCCTTTTCAAAAAATAAAGAATACCAATGGCTATTTAAAGCATATCAAAAAGGTCAAGAATTAAATCCTAACTATGAATTTGGTTTTCAGTTGGCAAGTTCATTGAGTAGTATAGGAAAGACTGAAGAAATGATTGACACCTACCTCAATTTGGTCGAAAAAAAATCAAGTCATCTTAAAACCGTAAAAATAAGGCTTCAAAATACTTTAGGCAGAACAAAAAGTAGTAAAGACAATTACGATTTATTATCAAAAAAATTATTGTCACGAGTACAGAAAACAAATAATAATGCACTGACCGAATTATTAGTTTGGTTGTATATACAATCCGATGAATATGGTGCGGCATACATCTTTACTAAAGCACTTGACAAACGATTAAAAGAACAAGGAGGGCGAATGTTTGACTTAGCTTACATTGCTTATGAAAATAACGCATTCGATGACGCTATAAAAAGCTACCAGTACCTCATCGACTTAGGAACTGAAAACCCCTACTATTTCGATGCCAAAATCTCACAAGTCATAGTTAGCGGAGAAGAGCTTATGAGTAGAGAATATTCTAAAGATGAATTAACTTCTCTCGAAAAAAAATACCAATCTACCATTGAAGAACTAGGCAAAAGTAAAGAGATAGTATATTTGATGAAAGATTACGCTAAGCTACAAGCTTATCATCTCTTTGATACTTTTAGCGCTGTTATGACCCTAGAAGAATGTATTGATTTGCTTGACCAAAATGAACTTCAGGCAGAATGCAAGCTTATGCTTGGCGACATATACTTAATAAATAACAAAGATTGGGACGCCATTATTCAATACTCTCAAGTAGAAAAAGCGTATAAAGAAAACCCTATTGGACACGAAGCTAAATTCAGACGTTCTAGAGTGGCTTATTTTCAAGGACAGTTTGATTGGGCACAAGCACAACTCGATGTTCTGAAAGGATCTACCACTAAACTCATCGCCAATAATGCCATGAAATTATCATTACTCATCACCGACAATATGGGCTTAGACACATCAGCTATGGCTATGGAAATGTATGCTAAAGCCGAATGGCTTATTTTTCAAAATAAAATCGATAAGAGTTATAATTTATTAGACAGTATGCTAACGATTTTTGGAGGGCACACATTATGTGACGAGATACTTTACAAACAAGCAGAAATCCAAATAAAAAAGAAAAACTATTCTGAAGCTGCTGCGCTTTACGAACAAATATCAACAGAATTCTCTTTTGATATACTTGCAGACGATGCTTTATTCCAATGGGCAAAATTACTTGAAGAAAAACTAGACGATAAAACCAAAGCACAAGAGTTATACGAGAAGATAGTATTAGACTATTCGGATAGTATCTATACCGTTGAATCTAGAAAAAGATTTAGAAATTTAAGAGGGGATCAAACTACAGAACTATGATTATTTACAATGTTACAGTAAGTATAGACCAAAGCATTCACGAAGATTGGCTACAATGGATGAAAGATATTCACATCCCAGAGGTCATGGAAACAGGCTTCTTTTTAGAAAATAAAATCTGCCGATTAATGGTAGATGACGAAATCACTTATGCCATACAGTACACTTGTGAAAACATGGACAAGCTTAATGAGTATCAAGAAAAATACGCTCCAAAAATTCAAGAAAAACACACAAGCAGATACAAAGGGAAGTTTGGCGCTTTTAGAACACTATTAGAAATCGTTCATCAACACTAAGTCATGTCGAAAGTAAGAGCAAAAAAATTCCTAGGACAACATTTTCTTACTGACTTAGGCATTGCTCGAGAAATAGCCAATAGCCTAAGCTTAAAAGGTTATGAGTCGGTTTTAGAAGTAGGTCCGGGAATGGGTGTGCTGACTCAATTTCTTTTGCCTCTCGAAATAGAAACCTATGTCATAGAGATAGACAGAGAGTCGGTGGCTTATCTAAAAAAACACTATCCCAAGTTAGAGCATCACCTTATTGAAGGCGATTTTTTGCAGCTACCTGTTGAAAGCATATTCAAAAAGCCACTAGCTATAATTGGTAATTTTCCATACAACATATCCACTCAAATACTATTCAAGGTCCTTGACCATAAAGACCTAATACCTGAAGTAGTGGGCATGTTTCAAAAAGAGGTAGCCGAACGTATTGCTTCGCCATCAGGCAGTAAAAAGTACGGGATTACAAGTGTCCTCTTACAATGCTATTACGACATCGAATATCTATTTACAGTAGATGAAACCGTTTTTGATCCACCACCAAAAGTAAAATCTGCAGTGATAAGACTAAGACGAAATAATCGAGAAAAATTGAGCTGTAATGAAGCTTTATTTATCAGAGTTGTGAAAACAGCTTTCAGCCAAAGAAGGAAAACTTTGAGGAATGCCTTAAAAAGTCTTAACTTGGTGGACGAAAACAGAGCTGAACGCTATCTTTCTCTAAGAGCAGAACAACTTGGCGTAGAAGAGTTTATTGATTTAACAGAATGTTTTGAGTGATGAAATTTGAATTAACAAATGAATTTATAAGCGAGTTAAATGAACTCATCAATAATAAAGACCCACAGTCTGTTCAATCTTATATAAAAGACTGCCACCACGCTGATATTGCTGAAATACTAGACGAATTGGAATTTGAAAATGCCTGTTTCCTATTCGAACTTCTTGAAGATAATATTGCCGCAGATGTTTTGGTTGAATTAGAAGATGATTTAAGAGAAGAACTTTTAAAAATACACTCGCCTAAAGAAATTGCTGAAGAATTTGTGGACAACATGGATTCTGATGATGCTGCTGATATTATTTCTGAACTTCCTGAAAATAAAAAACAAGAAGTTTTATCCCATATAGAAGACCAAGAGCTAGCTAGTGATATTGCTGACCTTCTAAATTACGAAGAAGATACTGCTGGTGGACTAATGGCTAAAGAGCTGATTAAAGTTAACAGCAATTGGTCCGTAATGCGTTGTGTTAAAGAAATGCGTCGCCAAGCTGAGGATGTAGAGCTAGTTTACACTATATATGTAGTAGATGACAACAATGTTCTTTTAGGTACGCTATCACTAAAACGATTACTTTTAACAGACTCTAAAACTGTCATTTCTGATATCATGAAGGAAGATATCATTAAAGTTAGTGCTTCAATGGATCAAGAAGAAGTCGCTAATACAATGAACAAGTACGACTTAATTGTTCTTCCTGTGGTCAACGATCTAAACCAATTGATAGGTCGAATTACTGCCGACGATGTCATGCACATCATGAAAGAGGAAGCCGAAAAAGATTATCAAATGGCATCGGGTATTTCTGAAGATGTGGAGTCTAGCGATACCGTATGGGAAATTACTCGTGCTAGACTACCCTGGCTACTAATCGGCATGATTGGCGGACTCTTTGGCGCAAAAGTAATCGGTGTTTTTGATATTGAAAAAAATTACCAAATGGCATTCTTCATCCCATTGATTGCCGCTATGGGTGGAAATGTAGGTGTTCAGTCTGCAGCTATTGTAGTACAAAGTTTAGCCGGAGGAACCAACTCACTTGGAAATATCTCACAACGCTTATTAAAAGAATTAGGTGTTGCATTAGTTAATGGTGTTATATGCTCAAGTATTATTCTTTTGGCTGCTTACTTTTTGGGTTACGGCATTTTACTTAGCTTAACAGTGAGTATTGCGCTATTATCCGTTATTATCTTTGCTGCATTGTTTGGCACATTTATCCCTCTCATATTGGATAAAAATAAAATTGATCCTGCCCTAGCCACAGGGCCGTTTATCACTACTGTAAATGATGTATTGGGCTTATTTATTTATTTCCTCATCGGTCAGCTGATTTTATCCATATGAAAAAAGTACTTTTTGTGGATACAGTTCACCCTTACTTATGGAATGAGCTCGAGAAGGAAGGATACCAATGTGTTGAAGGCTACTCACTAAGCAAAGTACAGATTATTCAACAAAACATTGATTTACATGGTATTGTTATTCGCTCTCGCTTCAAGTTAGATGCCCATTTTATCGATCATTTTAAGGATTTGAAGTTCATTGCTAGAGCCGGTTCTGGTATGGAAAACATCGACTCCGACTTTGCTCAAACAAAAAACATACATTGCTTTAACGCTGCCGAAGGCAATAAACAAGCTGTAGCCGAACATGCTTTAGGTCTGATGTTAAGCTTATTCAATAATCTAAAAAAAGCGGACCAAGAAGTTCGAAAAGGAATTTGGAATAGGGAAGAAAATAGAGGGCTAGAATTAAGTGGCAAAACGGTCGGTATTATTGGCTATGGCAATAATGGTTCGGCATTAGCTAAAGTATTGAGTGGATTTGACACTAAAGTACTGGCTTATGACAAATACAAAACAAACTACGCCCCAAAATATGCTATCGAAAGTGATATGCAAACCATTTTTGAACAAGCTGATATTTTGAGCCTACACATTCCTTTAACGGAAGAAACGGAGCTCTTAGTAAATACTAAATTTTTAAGTCAATTCAAGAAATCCATTTACCTCATCAACACTTCTAGAGGCAAATGTGTAGATACTGAAGCTCTCGTTAAAAACCTGAATTCAGGCAAAGTATTGGGAGCTTGTTTAGATGTTTTAGAATACGAAAAGAGTTCTTTCGAAAATCTGAGAGATTCTGAAACATTGACGCAATTGTTTGAGTCCGAAAAAGTTATCCTCTCCCCTCACGTTGCTGGTTGGACAAAGGAAAGCAAATTGAAACTAGCACAAGTGCTTCTTCAAAAAATCAAGTCCACACCAAAAAGGTAGATAAATCTTTTCATGGTATTTTATTAAAGGGTTTTGTACTCCACAAAGTTAATTTTATTAACTTATTGGCTGTCTCTATTGACTAATAAAATAGGTTAATTAGAAAATATAAACTGTACCGTAT
>JAQWJZ010000011.1 GCA_029248105.1 Flavobacteriales bacterium | reverse complement strand
AAGATGAAGTAGAACGTTATAATGCAGAGATACAGCATTTGCTCGATACCAATCAGGTTATTTGGGATTATGCTCAAAAAATTATGTTTGCTATACGTCAGTCCAAAACCTTATTTGAATCCGCTACCAATCCCCAATTGACATTTTAGATTACATCTATGCGGTGTTGCATTCGCCAACGTATCGAGAGAAATATAAAGAGTTTCTAAAAATTGATTTCCCACGAGTGCCTTATCCAAAAGACAGAGTCACTTTTTGGCAACTCATAAAGCTAGGCGGAGAAATTCGCCAAATCCATTTGTTAGAAAGTCCAACAGTTGAGCAATACATTACTCAATATCCAATGGACGGAGATAATGTGGTTGGCAAACCCAAATACAAATACGGCAAAGTTTTCATCAACGACACACAATATTTTGATAATGTTCCGCAAGTTGCTTGGGAGTTTTACATTGGGGGTTATCAACCTGCTCAAAAATGGTTAAAAGACCGAAAAGAAAGAACTTTAGAATTTGATTGATGAGCTAATCAAAGAAAGAGAACAGGATTTTAAGTCAGTTTCTGAGCAAGAAGAATTGGGATATAAATTAGTGAACAAAGTAGGTTAATTGATTGAGTGATGATAAAGCGAATCAACAATATTAAGTATTTTGGTGTTTTCAAAGACTATCAGCGAAACGGTGATATTCAGGATTTCGCCAAACTCAACATTTTTTATGGTTGGAATTATTCAGGAAAGACGACTATTTCAAGAATTTTTCAATCGTTTGAAAACAAAGAAATTGATGATTATTACAACGGATGTGATTTCAAGATAGAAGACTATGATGGTAATTCGTATACTCATTTTGATGTAACAACTGCCCCACAACAATTTAAAATATTCAATTCAGACTTTGTAAGAGACAATATTCCCCGCTAGCGCGAGCATCTTGCTCGTGCTATTTGACTCTTTTTTTCCACAAGTTCAGTACTACACCGGCAATTACCATAGCAATACCAATGAGGCTCATGAGTCCGTAACTTTCCCCAAAAATAAGGTAGCCTATTGCCAAAGCGTAAATAGTACCTATGTACTTGAGGCTAATCATCTTATTAGCTATACCGCTTTGTATGCCCTTAGTCATGAGCAGTTGAGCCACTTGAGTAAACAATCCCATAAGTAGGAGGTACAGCCAGTCCGTACCTTGTGGTGTTACCCATTTGTAATAAGAGAGCACCGACATAATGGGTATGGCTACCAAAGGGAAATACAAGACCACCACTAAAGGGTGTTCGCTGTCTTTGAGTCGGCGTATGCAGGTGTAAGCCATTCCAGAAAACATAGCCGAGCAAATACCCAAGAGCATAAAGGTCAGAGATATGCGCTCGTCAAAACCTTTGATAAGTGCTACCCCAGCAAAGGAAACTCCAAAATAGAGCCATTGCTTCATCTGCATCTTTTCCTTGAGGAAGATGGCGGCAAAAAGGGCTGTAAAGATGGGCGAGAGGTACTGTAGAGTCACGGCACTGGCAAGGGGTATGTTCTGCAAGGTGTAGAAAAACATCAGTAGGGCGGTCGTGCCAAAAACACCACGCATAAGCAGTACTTTTTTGTTATTGCCCAAGAGCTGAATCCCCAGCTTTTTAAGTATAGCAACACTCAACACTATGGATACCAAAGAACGAAACAAGATGAGTTCGTGCGCCGGAAGGTGTGGCAAAAACTTCACACAGATTTGCATACAGGCGAAGGCTAGGGTAGAACCTAGCATATAGAGTACGCCTTTTTTCACTTAAAGAGTTGTTGTAAAGCTTGAGAGGGACTGAGTTTAGCGTCCATCACTTGCTGTTCTAATTCAGCTATCTGTTGTTGGTGTTGGCTGTAAAAATCGTCTTGCAAACGCTCTTTTATCATTTGATGAAACCAATAGCGGTTTTGTTCTTGTCGTTTGCTCTCAAAAAAGCCCCTTTCTTGTGTCCACTTGGTGCATTGACCGATGATGTCCCAAGCCTTGTCTATATCGGTTTTTTCTAAAGCTGAGCAAACACCTACTTGAGGTATCCATCCGTTGGTGTTTGGTGGAAAGAGGTGAAGGGCACTTTTGTATTGGGCTTGAGCCTTTTTGGCAGGGATAAGGTTATCGCCATCGGCTTTGTTGATGAGTATAGCGTCAGCCATCTCCATAATGCCTCTTTTGATGCCTTGTAGCTCATCGCCAGCACCGGCTAACATAAGCAGTAAAAAGACATCCACCATAGAATGTACTGCCGTTTCGGATTGTCCTACACCTACCGTTTCTATGAGGATAATTTCAAAACCTGCGGCTTCGCACAGTAAAATACTTTCTCTCGTCTTTCTAGCTACACCACCCAAAGAACCAGCAGTAGGTGAAGGGCGAATGAATGCCAACTCATCGACAGCCAATTCGTGCATACGTGTTTTGTCGCCCAATATACTACCTCCAGATTTTTCACTAGAGGGGTCTATGGCCAATACGGCTACCTTTTTGCCTTGAGCAGTCAGGTATTTGCCTAAGGCTTCTATAAAGGTGCTTTTGCCTACACCGGGAACTCCTGTAATGCCTATGCGTACGGATTGCCCACTATTGGGCAGTATGTCTTGAATGATGCTTTGAGCTTCTTGCTGATGCTCTAGCAAAGTGCTTTCCACGAGGGTTATAGCTTGGGCTAGTGCTACTCTATTACCTTGTATGACGGCTTGGCTAATGTTATGCATCGAGCAATTGGTGTAAGATATTAATGGCGGCCTCGGCAATAACTGTTCCCGGACCAAATACGCCACATACACCCGCTTTGAACAGGAAATCGTAATCTTGCTGTGGGATAACGCCACCAGCAATAACCAGAATATCGCCACGACCTAATCGCTCCAGTTCAGCAATGACTTGTGGCACCAGTGTTTTATGACCTGCCGCTAGTGAAGATATGCCCAAAATATGGACATCGTTTTCTATGGCTTGTTTGGCTGCTTCTTGTGGGGTTTGGAACAGTGGTCCCATATCCACATCAAAGCCCAAATCGGCAAAGGATGTGGCTACCACCTTTGCGCCCCTGTCGTGTCCATCTTGTCCCATCTTAGCGACCATCAAACGGGGTCGTCTTCCTTTTTGCTTTTCAAAAGCAGCACTCAAATCGAGGGCTTCTTTGAAATGGGGGTTGTCCTCTATTTCCATCTTATAAACTCCTGATATCGAATTGTTTTTGGCCTGATAACGTCCAAATACCGTTTCACAAGCATACGAAATTTCGCCCAAAGTAGCGTTCTTTTGGGCGGCATCTACGGCTAATGCTAACAGATTGCCTGTACCGTTTTCACAGGCTTGGCTTATGGTATCCAAAGCTTGTTGTACTGCTTCTTCATCCCGTTGGCTCTTTAACTCTTGCAGTCGTTCTATCTGAGACAAACGCACCGTAGCGTTATCTACCTCCAAAATATCTAAGTCTTGTTCTTGGGTTGGGTTCTTATAGGCGTTTACTCCTACGATAGTATCTTTGGCACTATCAATACGAGCTTGTTTTCTAGCGGCGGCTTCTTCAATACGCATTTTGGGTAAACCAGTTTCTATGGCTTTTGCCATACCGCCCAATTCCTCAATTTCTTGTATGTGTGCCCATGCTTTTTGGGCGATATCGTGAGTTAGTTTTTCCACATAATAAGAACCGCCCAAAGGATCTACCGTTTGGCATAAGCCAATATCGTTTTGTAAGTATATCTGAGTATCTCTGGCAATTTTGGCGGAGAAGTCAGTAGGTAAGGCAATAGCCTCGTCCAAAGCGTTGGTATGCAAAGATTGTGTGCCGCCCATTACTGCTGACATGGCTTCTATACAGGTACGACTGATGTTGTTAAAAGGATCTTGTTCGGTCAGACTCCAACCACTGGTTTGACAATGGGTTCTAAGAGCCAAAGATTTGGGATTTTTAGGGTCAAACTGCTTCACTATTTTTGCCCATAGCATACGTGCCGCTCTCATCTTAGCAATTTCCATAAAGTGGTTCATGCCAATACCCCAAAAGAAAGATAGACGAGGGGCAAAGGTGTCAATGTCCATACCTGCATCTATGCCTTTGCGAATGTATTCCAAACCATCTGCCAAGGTATATGCCAATTCTATATCTGCCGTTGCACCAGCTTCTTGCATGTGGTAGCCCGAAATACTGATACTGTTGAATTTGGGCATATGCTCGGAAGTGTATTTGAAAATATCCGAAATGATACGCATAGAATACTTGGGCGGATAGATATAGGTGTTACGCACCATAAATTCCTTGAGGATATCGTTTTGTATAGTTCCTGCTAAATCTTTTTTATCGACACCTTGTTGTTGGGCGGCTACAATGTAAAAGGCCATTATGGGCAGTACGGCTCCGTTCATAGTCATAGAAACGGACATTTTATCTAATGGAATACCATCGAAGAGGATATTCATATCTTGTATAGAGTCTATGGCTACACCGGCTTTACCGACATCGCCTTCAACACGAGGGTGATCGGAATCGTAACCACGGTGTGTAGCCAAATCAAAGGCTACCGATAGTCCTTTTTGTCCTGCCGCTAGGTTTCTTCTGTAAAAAGCGTTGGATTCTTGAGCTGTAGAAAAACCAGCATACTGTCGAATTGTCCAAGGGCGACTGACGTACATGGAAGAATACGGACCTCTAAGGTTAGGGGCTATTCCTGCTCCAAAAGTCAGATGTTCCAAGTCTTGTATGTCCTCTTGAGTGTAACGGCCTTGGACTTCTATCTGCTCGGCAGTTTTCCAAAGGGGCTTGAGGTTTACCTCTACTAGTGACTCTGTTCTTTTACCCTTTAAAAACTCTTGTGTCAGTGCTTCGATATAATAACTACCAGCACTAGGGTCTTGTACTTTATCTAAAAAACTTTCTTCCCTAAGTATGTGGTGTTGGTTTCGTGCCAAACGGTTTGAAAAGTCGGTAGCTTCCTCAAAGGATTGGTTGTAGGGACGTATCATAAGCGCATCGCAACCCCCAAAAATAGCAGAAATACTTTCGGTAGTAGTACGCAACAAATTGTTGTAGGGCTGTTCACTTTCTTTGTTGGAAAGGCTAGTTTGTGCCAAAATAAAGGGTATGGTCTTATTTATTGTTTCAAAGGCTATGAAGAAAGCTCTCATTTTAGCTATTTCTTTGAAGTAATCGCTACCTACAGTAAACACATATTGTGAGCTAAGCTGACCTGCTTCAATAGCTTGGTAAATGTCATCAACAAAAACCGTATGGTAAACGTAATTTGGAAGATTTCCTTTGTTTTCTTGTCCGTGAAAAGCACCTAATATGTCTTCTGGATTGAGCCCTCTTTCTTGGACTAAATCCTCAAACTCTTGTATGCTTTCTTTGGAATAATTTTCAAAATCTATTCGGATGTGATGTATGAGTACATCTTGAAGTAGTGTTTTTAAATCTTGTGGATTGGAAAAGCACAAAGCCGTCATGCCATTTTGCAAGGCTTCCAAAGCCTGTTGATTGCCTTTTTTAGGGTCTGAGCCATCTATCCATTGTACCGATTCCCAACTTTCAGTAATTGGTAGGGGTTTAAAGTGCTTATGCGTATCCGAATGATAAAAGGGGAGTATTCCTTCCGAGCTGATAAGACTCTCAAAGGTTTTGCCTTTTAGGTCGGCACATAATTTGTCTTTCCATTGTTGACTGCTAACAGTAGCAAAATCTGAAAATAATTTATTCATCGGAATCTATGATAACTATTACGTCTTCGTTTTCCTTTTTCATCAAGTACTTTTCACGTGCAAATTTCTCTTGTGTTTCTTGATTGTTGGTAAGGTCGAAAAGAGCAACACTATCTTTATGTATTTCGTTGAGGTAATAGGTTTTCTGCTCTTCCAAATCTTCGATTTCAGATTTTAACTTGGCTTGTTTTATCCAGTTGTTGGAGTCAAAAAAAGCTACCCACACGAGAAGTACAACAGTAACAAGCACAAACTTGTTCTTTAAGATAGGGGGTAATTTGTCGTAATACTCTTTCAACATTCTACTCAAAAATAAAAAAAGCCTTGGATTAATAAGCCAAGGCTTGAAAAAAATTATCCTAAGAAGGGATACCTGTAGTCTTTAGCAGGGACAAAGGTTTCTTTTATGGTTCGTGGCGATACCCAACGCAATAGGTTGAGAATAGAACCTGCTTTGTCGTTTGTTCCTGAACCTCTTGCACCACCAAAAGGTTGTTGCCCTACAACAGCACCTGTTGGCTTGTCGTTGATGTAGAAGTTACCAGCCGCATTTTCTAAGGCTTTAGAGGCTTCTTCTACGGCAAATCTATCGGTAGAGAAAATAGCACCTGTAAGAGCGTATTCACTGGTATCATCAACCAATTCTAAAGTCGCTTTCCAATCTTTAGGCTCGTAAACGTAAATGGTAATGACTGGTCCAAAAATCTCCTCGCATAGGGTTCTGAATTTTGGATTTGTAGTAACTACTACTGTAGGTTCAATAAAATATCCTTTGGATTTATCGTAACCACCACCTGCTATGATCTGAGCATCGGATTGTTCTTTGACGTAGTCGATGTAGTCAGCGATACGGTCAAAGGCTTTTTCGTCAATGACAGCATTGATGAAGTTAGAAGGGTCTTTAGGACTACCCATACTGAAGGATTTTACATCGGCAATAACTTGTGCTTTGACATCTTCCCAAATGTTAGATGGGATATATGCTCTGGAAGCAGCCGAACATTTTTGCCCTTGGTATTCAAAAGCACCTCTTGAAATCCCTGTTGCTACCTCTGCCGCTACGGCAGACTCGTGAGCTACGATAAAGTCTTTACCACCTGTTTCGCCTACAATTCTAGGGTAGCTTCTGTATTTTTCTATGTTATTACCTATGGTTTTCCAAAGGTGTCTGAAAACACCTGTTGAACCGGTAAAGTGCAATCCTGCAAAATCCTTGTGATTAAATACCACATCGCCTAAAACCGGACCATCTACCGTTACCATATTGATAACACCATCAGGTAGTCCTGCTGCTTTGAATAAATCCATAATAACCTTAGCCGAATAGACTTGTGTTTCAGCTGGTTTCCATACCACCACATTACCCATCATTGCTGGTGCGGCGCACAAGTTAGCACAGATAGAAGTGAAGTTGAAAGGTGTAATTGCCAATACGAAACCTTCTAGTGGTCGATGTTCTAGTCTGTTCCACATACCTGGTGCAGATTCAGGTTGTTCACCATACAATTGAGTCACGTATTCAGCATTGAATTTGAAAAAGTCAATCAATTCACAAGCAGCGTCAATTTCTGCTTGAAACACATTTTTAGACTGAGCCAACATGGTAGAGGCGTTAATTTTTGCTCTGAATGGTCCTGCCAATAATTCGGCAGCCTTCAAGAAAATAGATACCCTTTGGTGCCAAGGCATAGCGGCCCATTTTTCTCTAGCTGCTAGTGCAGCATCAATAGCCTGATTGACGTGTTCTGTAGTTCCAAAACTGTACTGACCCAAGACGTGCTTGTGGTCGTGTGGCGGATTGATATTCTTTTGAGTGGAAGTAGTGATTTCTTCACCACCAATATACAAAGGTACGTGTACAGATGAATTGTACATTTCTTTGTATGTGCTCAATAATTCTTCTCTTTCTGGGCTACCTGGCTCGTATGATTTTACGGGCTCATTAGTCGCTATGGGTACATTAAAAACGCCTTTGGACATATCTATTTTGTTTATTTAGTAATTGCTGCAAATTTAGAGGAATATACCATCATAACAAGTCTTTTGAAGTCAGTTTTTGAATTCCTATCAACTGGTCGTAATATTCTCCTGTTGGTCTATGATATATGTAAATGTGGTAATCGTTAACGGTTTGGTAGTGAGTGCCCTCAATAAATCTATTGATATTGCCTCCCTCGTCTTTTTTAAGGATATATTCGTAATTGTAATACCCTTGCTTAAGGTAAATATTAGCTTCGTATTGTTTTTGTTCTGCATTGTAGGTCATACGATGACTTTTTGGAAAACCATAATCGCTAATTTGCCCAAATACATATAAATCACCATGCGTTACTTGGTGCTCGTAAGGCAAGGTAAAACGAACAAAAGCGTAGTCAGCTTCAATGGCATTTCTTGAGCCTTCTTGTACTCTTATTAATCGTTTTCCATTGATGTCTTGTACTAAACCGGAGTAGCGTTGAAAACGTCTAGCTTCGTCTGTTCTCAAAGTTACTTTATGGGTGTCTGCTTCAAAACTAATATCTGCCAATCGCTCTGATAGGTAGCGTAAGCTTTGGATATCAAAAAAGCGGTATTCATTACCTCCATCAAAAAGGTTGTCTTCTTCATCATCGTAAACGATTTCTTCGTCTTTAATGAAAACAGCTTGTAATCCGTATATAGCATTGTCCCATCTTGAATTTTGAGTGATGACAGGCTTAATGTCACCAAAAGGATTGTCAATCTCGTAGCCACTATGGAAAATACTGAAATCTATCTCGTGTTGGTAGTTGCGTTGCTCAAGGTCGGTAGCTCGTTTTACGCTGCCTTTAACGGATATCTTTTCGTCCATTATCATCATTCTTTTACTCAAGATAGGGTTGTCCTTATTGTTTTCTGGAAAAACAATGAGTAGGTAATTCCCTGAAAGGGTAGGCCTCATATTTGAACTAGGAATAACCGTTTGGTAATGAACATAGCTTTGTATGGTGTTGAAAGAAAATTGATAGTTGGCAAGAGGTTCTTCGTAAAACCCTTCTAAATATTCACTTTCCATAAGGTCGGACGGAGTCCAATCGGCATTGCAATGAATAAAGGTGTAAGCATAGTTTTGAGGCTCATTTGCCAAATCATCGAAAGAAAGTAATAAGCTATCCTTAAAAGATATATGAATGAGCGGATTTCCCATTTCAAAACGTAAAGGGTGTAGTTGGACACTATGAATTGAAGGTTTGTAAATAGCGTTTTCATAAGTGAGCTTACTTTCTTTTGCTAATTTTTCGTTTTGGCTGTCTGTACTAATATCTGTAATAGTATCAGAAATACTAAGGCTTTCATCCTCGTAAAGCGAGTCGTCAAATTGTGTTGCCTTTTTAGAGCCACCACAGGAAAAAAGTATTCCGCAGCAAAGGATACAAAGTGTTAAAGTATTTTTCAAAGTCTTATTTTTTATAAATTAACGCTAATTCGTTTTATTTTCAATTTAATTTTAACCAAGAAACCTATTTCTTATTTAGAATCATTATAAATTAAAAATTCTTATTGAAATGAGGTGCATTTAGTTAATTACAAATGTATATTTTTGCGACCGAAAATCACAATTTTTATACAAAAGAGATGTCAAAAGATATCAGATTAAAAAAAGGCCTTAACATAAACCTTAAAGGGGAGGCCGACAAAGTTTACGCCAGTATTCCTCAATCTCAAACATTTAGCATAAAACCAACTGACTTTCATTCTTTGACACCTAAAATGGTGGTTAAAGAAGGTGATAAAGTTAAGGCAGGTTCATGTTTATTTTTTGATAAGTATGACGATCGCATTTGTTTTTCATCGCCAGTTAGTGGTGAAGTAACGGAAATTGTGCGTGGTGCTAAGCGAAGAATTATGGAGGTCAGAATTGCTGCCGACTTAGAAATTAATTACGAAAGCTTTTCACTTGATTTGAATTCTTCGAGAGAGGAAATTATCAAAGGATTATTAGATAGTGGTGTTTGGCCATTCATACGTCAAAAGCCATTTGATGTTATAGCTAATCCGTCAGATAATCCAAAAGCTATTTTCATTTCTACTTTTGATACGGCGCCTTTAGCTCCGGATAACGATTTTGTTTTACACGGTTTAGATAAAGAATTTCAAGTAGGTATTGAGGTTCTCAAGAAATTGACAGACTGTAAGGTTCACTTAAATGTAGATGGTAACACGAATCCATCTAAAGTATTTACCGATTGTAAGGGTGTAGAAATTAATAAAATTTCTGGTCCACATCCAGCAGGAAATGTTGGTGTTCAATTGCATCATATAGACCCTATTAATAAGGGCGATGTGGTTTGGTATTTATACCCACAAGATGTATTAACTATTGCTCGTTTGTTTTCTGATGGTAAGTACGATGTGTCACGTATGGTAGCATTAACGGGTTCGCAAGTAGATAGACCACGTTATTACAGAACGATCTCTGGTGCTTGTATATCTAATATGTTGTCAGAGAATACTATTAAAGCGGGTAGCAATCGTTTTATCAGTGGTAATGTGCTTACTGGAACACAAATTTCTGATGAAGGTTACATTGGATTTTATGATTCTCAGGTTACTGTTATTCCTGAAGGTAACGATCAAGAGTTCTTGGGTTGGATAGCACCTGCTTTACATAAATTTTCTATGTCTAAGTCGTATTTCTCATGGTTAACACCTGCTAAGAAATACAATTTGAACACTAACTATAATGGCGAAGAAAGAGCCTATGTAGTTACAGGTCAGTACGAAAAAGTATTGCCTATGGATGTATATCCTATGCAGCTTATCAAAGCATGTATGATTGAAGATATCGATACTATGGAGCAGTTAGGTATCTATGAAGTATCTGCTGAAGATATGGCACTTTGTGAATTTGTTTGTACCTCTAAAATAGAAGTGCAAAGCATCATTCGTGAAGGTTTAGATTTGGTTAAAAAAGAATGTAGTTAGAATTATATACTATGAAATTATTTAAAAATTTATTGGATTCAGTAAAGCCTCACTTTGAGAAAGGTGGAAAACTTGAAAAATTGTATCCTGCATACGATGCTTTTGAGACTTTTTTGTTTGTGCCAGGTCACACGACTCACAAAGGAGCTCATGTTAGAGATGCAATCGATTTGAAACGTACCATGTTTATGGTCATCGTGGCTCTTATTCCGTGTTTACTATTCGGTATGTGGAATGTGGGTTATCAATACCACTTGGCTATTGGTGAAACGGCAACTTTATTCGAAAATTTCATTTTCGGATTTTGGAAGTTTTTACCCCTTATCATCGTATCTTATGGTGTTGGACTAGCGGTTGAATTTGCCTTTGCAATTTATCGTGGTCACTCTGTTAACGAAGGTTACCTTGTAACAGGATTGTTAATTCCTCTCACGATGCCTATCGATGTGCCTTTGTGGATGTTGGCTATATCAGTCATATTCGCTGTGGTTATTGGTAAAGAGGTGTTTGGTGGTACAGGAATGAATATTCTAAATCCTGCTCTTACTGCACGAGCATTTTTATTCTTTGCATACCCTATATATATGTCAGGTGATAAAGTTTGGGTTCACGATGCTATGGTAGATGGTCATTCAGGTTCTACTATTTTGGGAGAATTAGCAGCATCTAGCAACTGGCAGTCACTATCTTGGAATCCTTTTGATATGATGACAGGATTGATTCCAGGTTCAGTAGGAGAAACATCTTTTATAGCTATCATGATAGGTGCCATTATCCTTATTGCTACCGGCATAGGAAGTTGGAGAATTATACTCTCTACTTTTGTAGGTGGCTTTGTTATGGCAACACTATTTAATATGTGGGGTGCGAATGAATTAATGTCAACACCGGCAGAGATTCACCTTATTATTGGAAGTTTTGCTTTTGGTGCTGTATTTATGGCTACAGACCCTGTTACAGGATCACAAACGAACAAAGGAAAATATATATACGGATTCCTTATTGGTGTTTTTGCCATACTTATCCGTGTGTTTAACCCAGCATATCCTGAGGGAATGATGTTGGCTATTCTACTGATGAACATCTTTGCTCCATTGGTGGATCACTATGTTATTCAAGGAAATATTAAAAAGAGATTAAAACGAGCTAACGCTTAATATTATGGATGTAAATAAAAATTCCTACACTTTTGGTTTTGCTGCAGTTATGGTTGTATTGGTAGCCACTTTGTTATCAGTTGCCGCTATAAGCCTAAAACCATTTCAAGATAAAAATGTAGAATCGGAAAAGAAACAAAACATACTTTCTACTGTTGGTATTGAAGTCAGTCGTGAAGAAGCGGCAAAAGCTTATGAAAAAAATATCATTAACACCTATGTTTTAAACAACAAAGGTGAAATGGTTGAGGGTGATGCTTTTACTGTCGATTTAGGTGTTGAGCTTAAGAAGTCGGCAGACCAACAATTGCTACCTGTTTTTGAAAGTGAGAAAGATGGAGAAAAGTTATATATCCTACCTATGAGAGGAAAAGGATTATGGGGTCCTATTTGGGGCTTTATCGCTTTGAAAGAAGATATGAGTACTATATCAGGAGCTGTTTTTGACCACAAATCAGAAACGCCAGGCTTAGGAGCTGAAATTTCACTAGGTTGGTTTCAAGAGCCTTTTATCGGCAAAACGATATTTGAAGGTACAGAGCTAGTTTCTATAAATGTTGTTAAAGGTGGTGCTAAAGAAGACGATATGCACGCTGTGGATGGTATTTCAGGAGGCACCATAACATCTGATGGTGTTAATGATATGTTAGCGGAGCGCTTTGCTCAATACCTACCGTTCTTCAACAACAAAATGTCTGAAATGTTAGAGCTGTCAACGGATACCTTAATGGTTGATAGTACGATGGCGTTTAATTTAAATACTATACAATAATGAGCGAAAAGAAAGATGCTTTGTTTTCTAAGAAAAACAGAAAACTATTAATTGACCCATTGAACGATAACAATCCTGTAACTACACAGGTATTAGGTATATGTTCTGCTTTGGCGATTACAGTTCAATTGAAACCAGCTATAGTAATGGCTTTATCTGTTTTGGTAGTCATGTCAGTTGCCAATGTAGTGGTATCGTTAATGAGAAATTTAATCCCTTCAAGAATAAGAATTATCGTTCAACTAGTGGTTATTGCGACTCTAGTAATATTAGTTGACCAAGTTCTCAAAGCTTTTGTTTACGATGTGAGTAAGGAATTATCTGTATTTGTAGGGCTTATTATTACCAACTGTATTATTATGGGACGACTTGAAGCCTTTGCTTTGGGTAATACCCCTTGGAAATCATTTCTTGATGGTTTAGGTAATGCTTTTGGTTACGGTTGGATTCTTATAGCAGTAGCTTTCTTTAGAGAGTTGCTAGGCGCGGGAACATTATTTGGCTACCCTGTACTTGAGAAAATAGGGCTATATGAAATGGGTTACGAAAACAATGGTATGATGATTTTACCTCCTATGGCACTTGTTACAGTAGGAATCATCATCTGGATACAACGAATGAAAAACAGAGATTTAATCGAATCTTAATATTGATACTATGCAAGAATTAGCAAATATATTTATCAAGTCGATATTCATCGACAACATGATATTCGCCTACTTTTTAGGAATGTGTTCCTATCTGGCAGTATCCAAAACAGTAAAAACATCAGTAGGTATGGGATTTGCCGTAATCTTTGTATTAGGGTTTACTATTCCTATCAACTACCTGTTGGAGAACTTTATTTTGAAGCAAGGTGCCTTGGTTTGGCTTAGCGAATCTTTCGTTGATGTGGACTTGAGCTTTTTGAGCTTCATTATGTTCATTGCCATTATAGCATCTATGGTGCAATTAGTAGAAATGATCGTTGAGAAGTTTTCGCCTGCCTTATACGGCTCGTTGGGTATCTTCTTACCACTGATAGCTGTTAACTGTGCTATTTTGGGTGGTTCATTATTTATGCAAGAAAGAGCCTACACTAATATAGTCGAAGCTACTGTATTCGGTTTAGGATCTGGTATAGGTTGGTTTTTAGCTATTGTAGCTATTGCTGCCATTCGTGAAAAAATACGTTACTCTCACGTACCTGCACCATTGAGAGGTTTAGGTATCACCTTTATCATAACAGGTCTTATGGGTATTGCGTTTATGAGCTTTATGGGAATCAAATTATAATTCGTTTAGAACAAACACACAAATGATAATATTAAGTACAACAACAATAGTTTCAAGTATAGCTATTTTCTTATTGGTAATTTTCGCCTTAGTAGGTGTTTTATTATTTGCCAAATCGAAACTAATGCCTTCAGGAAAGGTAAAAATTACTATTAACGGAGAAAAGGAAATTGAAGTCGATGGAGGCTCTACTTTATTAAATACTTTGAGTAATGAGGGTATATTTTTACCATCTGCTTGTGGTGGTGGTGGTACCTGTATACAATGTACTTGTCAAGTGCATAGTGGTGGTGGTAGTATACTTCCTACTGAAGAGCCACACTTCTCAAAGAAAGAAATTACGGACAACTACCGCTTAGGATGTCAAGTTAAAGTAAAAGAGGATATGGAAATATCTATTCCTGAAGAAGTGTTCGGTGTTAAAAAATGGGAAGCTACCGTAGTATCTAACTACAATGTTGCCTCTTTTATTAAGGAGTTTATTGTAGAAATTCCTGAAGATATGCCATACGAAGCAGGTGGATATATTCAGATTGAAATTCCTGATTGTGAGATCAATTATGCCGATATGGATATAACAGCTCACCCTGAAGAGCATGATGAAGCAGAGAAATTCAAATTAGAGTGGGATAAATTCGGTTTGTGGTCACTAAAGATGAAGAACGACGAAGAAGTGGTTCGTGCCTATTCAATGGCTTCTTATCCTGCAGAAGGAAGACGAGTTATGTTAAATGTACGTGTGGCTACTCCTCCTTGGGATAGAGGTAAAAATGCATGGGCAGATGTAAACCCAGGTGTTGCATCCTCTTATATTTTTAGTAGAAAAGCTGGAGATAAGGTAACAATCTCAGGACCTTACGGTGAATTCTTTATTAAGAATTCTGAAGACGAAATGTTATATATCGGTGGTGGTGCAGGTATGGCACCTATGCGTTCGCACCTTTATGAGCTATTTAAAACGCTGAAAACAGGTAGAAAAGTTAGTTACTGGTATGGCGGTCGCTCTAAAAGAGAGTTATTCTATTTAGATCATTTTTACAGTTTAGAAAAGGAATTCTCTAACTTCAATTTCGAGATAGTTCTTTCTGAACCATTAGAAGAAGATAACTGGACGCCTAAGAAAGATTTAGCTGATAAGGAAGGTGATGGTTTTGTAGGTTTTGTACACCAAGCCGTTATAGACCAATATCTAACAAAGCATGATGCGCCAGAAGATATAGAGTTATATTTCTGTGGACCTCCACTAATGAATCAAGCGGTATTAAAGATGGCAGACGATTGGGGAATACCTGACGAAAACGTTCGTTTTGACGATTTTGGTGGTTAATTTGACACCTATCTAACATTATAAAAAAAACCTCACTAATTTTAGTGAGGTTTTTTTATTTATCAATAGTTAATTTTTATTTTTAATATATATTACCAAAGTCTAAACACAATTCAACCAACACTTTTTTATATTTTCTCTTAGCCTTTTTCCTTTTAATAGGGGGAGTGGGTTAAGAGCCTTTGGTTGTTTTCTCGTGTTTAGACGCACTAAATCCCCTCTTACTATATTTGTATGAAAATAGTAAGAAAGCAAGGTTCCTGTTCTTGTGGGTTTTATAAAATAATTATAAAAGACCAGTCTTTTCTCTATACTAGGTACTATTATGAACACGAGCAGAGGTCAATACTGGTTAGTTGTACAAATTGTGGTCAGAAAATCAAATCTTCTTTCATTTTAAACAATACTAAATTCCCTAAAAAGAAGTAATACGATTATCTTCTCATTATCTGATAAATCGATAGACCGCTCAGTATCAATAAAGCTAATAAGAGTATTTCTAAATTATATTCATCACAAAATTTGACAAAATTAGATTGGTCAGAATTGAAAATAGATACTTTTTGAATTTGTACCTTAAAGAGATATACTATGTCAATTATAATTACCACAGAAAAGGTAAATGCTAGCAATAGGTTTATGTACTTTATAGTTTTCAAAGCTTCTAAGATTCTTAAAATAAGTCCTTACAATTTATATATTTTTTACAATATCGCCAATTGTAATACTTACATTTGTGATAAATAATTAGTTATGGAAGTTAAAGATTGTAATGGTAATACTTTATCCAGTGGTGATTCTGTCATTGTTGTAAAGACCTTAGATGTTAAAGGATCTCCTCTTGTTATCAAGAAAGGTACGAAAGTTAAAAACATTCGATTGACTGACGATGCTGACGAGGTAGATTGTAAAGTTAACGGTACACGTGTAGTGCTAAAAACAATGTTTCTTAAAAAGAAATAAACTTATCTTTTAAAACTATTCTCATAGGTCTTTATCCATTGATCAACACTAATTTTAGTGCATAATTCTGCAATTAATTCATAAGGTATTTCTTCGATATACTTCAGTCGAATACAGCTTTTACCCATATCTAGTTTTTTGGAACAATACTTCACATATTCTTTCTGCCACCAATCAAGAAGTTTGTTGTCTGCATAAATTCCCATATGATATAAGCCTATAAAGTTTTTTTGCGAAGCCAAACTCATAAAAGGGAGAGGAAGTTCAGGGGTTGTATGATAACCATTAGGGTAAATAGAATGAGGTACTACCCAGCTAGGCATTCCATAACCCAAACATTCTTCAAAACCCTTTGGTAAATGGGTATTTATGATTTCTCTAAGTTTATTCATGGCTAGTTGTCTTTCTTCAGGTATTTTGTCAAAATAGTCATTGACTGAAATAGCTTTAATTTTCATAACACTCTTTTTAGATTTCTTAAATACAAATGTATAATTTTGTCAAATGAAATATTGGATTATTATTTTAGTAAGTATCATAGCTTGTAATAGTACACATAACCATTCAACAACTCTTGTTCATAATGTTGGTTTTGCACAAGGCACTTCATATAGTATTAAATACATGAGTGCAGATGGTCAGGATTACCACCTTCAGATTGATAGTATCTTTGCAGAGATTGACAATTCCTTATCTACCTATCTACCCAGTTCTTTAATTAGTCAATTGAATGCTGGTGACACCTCTTTATACTTAGATACTCACTTTGTACGTGTTTTTAAAGCTTCTCAGCAAGTGTCTGCTACGAGTTCAGGTCTTTTTGATTGTACCGTAGCTCCTTTAGTTCAGTCATGGGGTTTCGGCACATCTAATCCGCAAGAGTTAGATTCTTTAGTAATTGTAGAATTGTTGAAAAAAGTGGGCTATCAAGATGTATCTTTGAAAGGAGATTCTTTAATTTCTAATCCGCAGCTGAAAACCTTAGATTTTAATGCAATTGCTCAAGGCTATACTGTAGATGTTATTGCAGAGTTTTTTGATTCGCTCTACTTGACAGATTACCTTATTGAAGTGGGAGGAGAGCTTAGGGCAAAAGGACTAAACTCTAGAGATAAAAAATGGAGAGTAGGCATTGATAAACCATCGAATGAGATTGACAAAAACGATCGTTTTCAGATTATCTTAAATCTTAACGACAAGTCTTTAGCTACCTCAGGTAATTATAGGAAGTTTTATAAGAAAGACGGTCAAATATATGCTCATACTATCAATCCAAAAACGGCTTACCCTGTTCAGCATTCTTTATTGAGTGCTACGGTTATTGCGGATAATTGCATGATGGCTGATGCTTACGCCACTACCTTTATGGTGATGGGTGTAAAACAGACTCAAGAATTTCTGAAAACACAAGAAGGACTGGAAGTCTTTTTGATATATACCGATGAAGATAAAAGATGGCGAAATTGGTCAACAGAAGGGTTTGAATCACTAAAGGTTAACTAGCAACTTCTTCTTTTTTGCACATTTCTTCTGGACTAGCACCACAGAAACCACAATTTTCACCTTCCTTATTAAGAAAAGGGCTGTTACTGGCACATGTGCCAGAAAATTTACCATCTTTCTTGACCAATATTTTAATGGCTATTCCTGCAAATCCTATTGCTAATAGAGCTATGGCTAATAATACTACTTTCATATATAAATTATGTGCGTTGCAAAGGTATGAAATTGTTATACTACTTTTGCTGAAAATTTAATTTATGGATGCTCGTTTAGTTGCTTTTGAAAGATTATTGAATATAATGGACGATTTAAGGGCTAAATGCCCTTGGGATATGAAGCAAACCATTGATAGTTTGCGCTATCTTACATTGGAAGAAGTTTATGAATTATCCGATGCTATAGTAGATGGCGATATGGATGAAATAAAGAAAGAAATCGGTGACATTATGTTACACCTAATTTTTTATTCTAAGATAGCGTCTGAAACAGAAGATTTTGATATTACCGATGTGCTCAATGGTGTTTGTGATAAACTCGTGCATCGTCATCCTCATATTTATGGAGACGTTGTAGTTGCTGATGAGGCAGAAGTAAAAGCCAATTGGGAGAAGTTAAAACTTAAAGAAGGTAAAGAGTCTGTATTAGAGGGTGTGCCTAAGTCTTTGCCATCTATGGTTAAAGCTATTCGTATTCAAGAAAAAGCACGAGGAGTAGGTTTCGATTGGGACAACAGCGAACAGGTATGGGATAAAGTTCAGGAAGAATTATCTGAACTCAAAACTGAGGTTGACAAAGGTGACCAGCATAAAACAACAGAAGAGTTTGGAGATTTATTATTCTCGTTGATTAATTACGCCCGATTTGTTAAAGTAAACCCAGAAGATGCTTTAGAGAAAACCAATAAAAAATTCATACACCGTTTTCAGTATATGGAAAAACAAATAAAAGCTAAAGGTCAAGATATGTCTGATTTATCTTTGGAAGAAATGGACGTGTATTGGAATGAAGCAAAAACTATTTAGGTGCTTTTTTTAGAAGATATAAGCCTAAACTAGCAAATATTAAATTAGGAATCCATACGGCTACAATAGGAGATAAATCACCGTTAGTAGCAAAGGTAGTTGACACTTGCATAAACAAAATATAGGCAAAGCTAATAAGCAATCCTGCACCTAAATGTAAGCCAATACCACCTCTGACTTTACGAGAAGCCATAGCCACTGCAACAAAGGTAAGTATAAGGGTAGCAAAAGGATAGGCAAAGCGTTTTTGTTGTTCAATAATATGGAAAACTAAATTTTTAGATCCTTTCATACGTTCCTCTTTGATATAGTCGTTTAGCTGAAACATATTCATCGTCTCGACCATACTTCGCCTAACATTAAAGTCATTGGGGTGAAGGTTAATATCTAGATTTAATGTATCTCCTTCTGTAATTTTTTCGTTTAAGTGATCAATCTTACGAATGAAGTAGTCATGTACAACCCAGTTTTCGTTTTCTTTATTCCATTTTATATAATTACAGAATAGTTTTTCTTTAAGTTCATTATTTTCAAAGCGTTCCATTGAGAATTTATAACCAATATTACGTTTGGTATTATACGATTGCATATAAATAAATTGCCCTGGCATAATTTGCATGTGTATATCCTTATCCCTATTGTTATAAGGATTTTTGATATATGTATTCTCAAATGCTAATCTTTCACTATTAGCAGGTGGTATTATGAAGTTTCCTAAAGTAAAGGATAGTATTGCTAATAATCCAGCAGATAGCATATACGGACGTAAAAATCTATTGAAACTTACCCCACTACTTAGAATTGAAATGACCTCAGTATTATTAGCCATTTTTGAGGTGAAAAAGATAACAGCAACAAAGGTAAATAATGGGCTAAACAAATTGCCGAAATAGGGGATGAAGTTCAGGTAATAATCGAAAATAATGGCTTTGATTGGCGCTTCTTTTTCAATAAAATCGTCAATTTTTTCAGACATATCGAAGACGACAACGATGAGTAATATCAAAGATATTGAGAAGAAGAAAGTTCCCAAAAACTTTTTGATGATATACCAGTCTAACTTTTGCATTTATAAACGTCTATCGAGTTTTTTGACCATTCTATTTTTCCATTCAGTAAATGTACCATCTGCTAAGTGTTCTCTTGCTTGTTCCATTAACCAAAGATAGAAACGGATATTGTGCAGGGTTGTTATTTGTTTGCCTAACATTTCGTTAACAGTAAACAGATGACGTACATAAGCCTTGCTATAAGTAGAGTCTACATAGGAGGTGCCATTTTCGTCTATGGGAGAGAAGTCGTCTGCCCATTTTTTATTTTTGATGTTTATAGTTCCTTCACTAGTGAAAATCATACCGTTTCGAGCATTTCTAGTTGGCATTACGCAGTCGAACATATCTACACCTAAAGCAATATTTTCTAAAAGATTTGTGGGAGTTCCAACGCCCATTAAGTAACGGGGCTTGTCTTCTGGCAATACGTTGCACACTATTTCTGTCATTTCATACATGAGGTCATGAGGCTCACCTACGGACAAGCCGCCAATGGCATTACCTTCACGTTCGAAAGAAGCTATTTTCTCTGCAGATTGTTTTCTTAAATCTTTGTAGACACTACCTTGAACGATAGGAAAAAGGGTTTGGTCAAAGCCATATTTAGGTTCGGTACTATCGAAACGTTCACAGCAACGCTTTAGCCAACGGTGTGTCATATGCATGGAATTCTTAGCATAATTGTAGTCGCAAGGGTAGGGTGTGCACTCATCAAATGCCATGATGATATCAGCTCCTATAGTACGTTGTATATCCATTACATTTTCAGGGGTAAAGAGGTGGTAAGAACCATCAATATGCGATTGAAATTTTACGCCTTCTTCTTTGATTTTTCGTTTGCCAGAAAGTGAATATACTTGATAACCACCACTATCGGTAAGAATGGGTTTTTGCCAATTCATAAACTGATGTAGGCCACCGGCTTTTTCTAAGACTTCCAAACCGGGTCTAAGATACAGGTGATAGGTGTTCCCCAAAATGATTTGGGCTTGCGTATCTTTATCTACTTCATGCTGGTGTACACCCTTTACTGTTGCTGCTGTACCTACAGGCATAAAAATGGGTGTTTGGATTTTTCCGTGGGCTGTGGTCAGCTCTCCCAAACGTGCTTTTGAAGCACTATCTTTTTTTATCAGCTTAAAATCCATAAATGCAAATTTCGCCAAAGATAGTTAAGTCTTAATAACATAAAATTTATACCACATAAAAATATTAAATATCCGTATCATTGTAAACTATGGATATAGCTACTATATGCTTGGTTGTTTTTGCTGCTCTCACTCTAGTGCAGTTATGCTTTTACCTTTTTATTTATTTGAAGTTAGCAAAGTATAAAGAGAAAAAAAACAATTTTTCTAAAGCTGTTTCGGTAGTAGTTTGTGGTTATAATGAGGAGAAACACTGGGAGGGACTTGTTGAAAAATTACTGGAACAAGATTACCCTAATTTTGAAATTGTTTTAGTAAACGACCAATCTACTGACAACACTAAATTTGTTTTCAAGCAATGGGAATATCACCCCAAGATTAAATTAGTAGATATCAGAGAAGATATTAAAAAAGGACTAGGTAAAAAGTTTGCTTTAACATTAGGTATTAAGGCTGCTAAGTATGACTATCTTCTTTTGACCGATGCCGACTGTTACCCTAGAGATAATCATTGGATTAGCTCTATGGTACAACATTTCTCCAATAAAACTATTGTGTTGGGGTATGGTGCTTATGAAAGAACAAAAGGGCTATTAAACAAGCTTATTCGTTTTGACACCTTTCAAGTGGCTATGCAATACTTCTCTTATGCTCTAATAGGTAAAACCTATATGGGGGTCGGAAGAAATTTAGCCTATAAAAAATCCTTGTTTTTTGATAACAAAGGATTTGCTTCACATTTGCACCTTCCTTCAGGTGATGACGATTTGTTTATAAAAGAAGTCACTAATTCCAACAATACAGCCATAAGCCTAGGTGCTTCTGCTCATACGATATCTGAACCCAAAACCACGTGGAAATCATGGATAAGACAGAAAAGTAGACATCTCAGTACTGGAGTTTATTATAAACCTTACCATAAAGTAATGTTAGGTTTGTGGACACTCAGCCAAGCACTTTTTTGGATATTTTTTATTACTCTCTTATTTTTGGAGCCATTCATATACATTACTCTTTCCCTCTTTCTCATTCGTTTAATTATCCAGTTAGTAGTATCCTTCAATATTTTGAAAAGATTGAATGAAAAAGATTTAATCTATCTGTATCCATTCTTAGAGTTACTATTTATCTTTTTTTACTTTATATTTATAGTCAATAGACTGATAAAAAAGAAACGGTTTTGGTAAACAGAGAACTTACAGAAAAAGCTAAAGAGGATTTAAAAATCATCGAATTAGCACTGACCAAAGGAGATCCACGTGCCTATAACAAGTTAATGTCTAAATATAGAGACCCTATATTTTTTATGCTTTACGAAAGAGTCAATGATAGAGAACTTGCTAAAGAATTGACTATCGAAGCTTTTGGTAAGGCCTTTAACAAGTTACATTCGTATACTCCAAAATATGCTTTTAGCACTTGGCTTTTTAGTATTGCACGAAATAACTGCATTGACTATTTAAGGAAAAAGAAATTACCAACCTTTTCCATAGATGCTATGATAGAACATAGCGAAGGCTCCCAAACGTCTATTGATATTCCAGATTATGGTGACGGACCTGAGAAAACAATGATAAATAAGCAACGTATTCAGATTTTGAGAAATATCGTTGAGCAGCTAAAACCTAATTATAGAGAGTTAGTCAAATTGCGCTATTTTAAAGAATTTAGCTACGAAGAAATCTCAGAAGAACTAAAAATACCCATAGGAACGGTAAAAGCTCAACTTTATCGCTCAAGAGAGCAATTGTTTAAAATACTATCTGGAAAAAAAGATGCTTTGTAATGGATAACATTATTTCAACCTATTTCCCTGATTTAAGCGATAAACAACGTCAGCAATTTTCAGCACTTACTGATTTATACACCTTTTGGAACGCTCAGATTAATGTAGTTTCAAGAAAAGATATGGGTGATTTTTTGGAGCGCCATGTATTACATTCATTGGGAATAGCTAAGGTTATGCCGTTTGAATCAGGAACTAAGGTCTTAGATGTAGGAACTGGTGGCGGTTTTCCAGGAATACCTTTGGCTATATTGTTTCCTGATGTCGATTTTTATCTAGTAGATAGTATCGGTAAAAAGATAAAAGTAGTTCGTGCAGTAGCTCAAGAATTAGGCCTTAAAAACGTAAGGTCAGCTCATGAGAGAGCAGAAAACATCAACGAAAAATTTGATTTTGTTGTAAGTCGAGCTGTGACACGTATGCCTACATTTTTAAAATGGATAGAAGGCAAGCTTTCCCTTTTTTGTAAAAATGATTTCCCCAATGGTATTCTTTATCTTAAAGGTGGTGACTTGACAGAAGAGATGAGCGATGTTCAATATCACCACAATACATTTAACCTCTCAGAGTATTTCAAAGAAGATTTTTTTGAAACTAAAAAGGTGGTTTATGTCCAAATTGCTTAGAGCGGTTTTTTGCAGAAATAAATAATTTCTCCTTTAGGAAGTGCATGGCGATCAACTAGCTTAGGGTCTAACTTATTTATGTAGTCATCTTCTATGACTTCGAAACCAGCTTCAGAGAGGATTTTGCCGTAATCCAAACCATAAAGTCTAACATGGTCGTCTTGCCAATAATGTTTTTCTCTTTCTTTTGGGTCTGTGATTGTGGGATCGTCAAAAGTTTTTGATCTAGTGGTGTCAATAGGTACTTGAAAAATTCCCCAACCGCCTTTGTTCATTACTCTGAAGAATTCTTTCATTACTTTTCTATCATCTTGCACGTGTTCTAAGACATGATTACACATTATCACATCAAAGCTATTGTCATTAAAGGGAATGTCGTGAACGTCCATTTTTACATCAGCCCATGGAGAGTTTAAATCCGCTGTGGTGTAATCAAGGTTCTTTTGATTTTTGAATAGCTTGATAAAACAGTATTCTGGAGCGATGTGTAAGAATTTTAAATTATCGGTGAAGAAATTTGTTTTTTCCTTAAGGTACAACCAAATAAGGCGGTGTCTTTCTAAAGACATACTATCAGGAGCAATGGCATTTTCTCTTGAACGGAGCCTTCCGTAAGGCAATAATTTTCTGTAAGTATATCCATTTATGGGGTCTTCGAATTTATTACCTCTCATAAATAAGGAGAAAATCCTTAGAAAAAAGTGACTAATATGATGTAAATAGTGTCTTGGTATTAATCGAGTTACTAGGCTTATGATGTGTTTCATGGGTTTATGTTTTATTCCTAATGGTTGAATTGCATATCACTAAGTTGACTGTATAAGCCGCCATTTCCTGTAAGTTCTTGGTGCGTACCTTGTTCAATGATTTGTCCATTTTCGAGCACTAATATACAATCTGCATTTTTAATGGTGGAAAGTCGGTGTGCTATAACTATAGATGTTCTACATTTCATAAGAATATCCATAGCTTCTTGCACTAATTTTTCCGACTCTGAATCTAGTGCACTAGTCGCTTCGTCTAAAATTAAAATACTTGGATTTTTGAGCAAGGCTCTAGCAATAGCAATACGTTGCCTTTGTCCACCAGAAAGTTGAATACCACGTTCACCGACAAGGGTATCCATTTTTTCTGGAAAGTCATTAATAAAATTCAGAGCGTTAGCTTTTTGGGCAGCCTCTTCTATTTCTTCATCATTAGCATCTAATTTTCCGTAGGCGATATTTTCTTTGATAGTGCCACCAAATAACAAAACATCTTGAGGGACAATAGCAATCTGTTTTCTTAAAAAGTGAAGGTCATAATCTTCAATATTTTTATTATCAATAGTGATTTGACCTTCTTCGATTTTGTAAAATCCAAATAGGATAGAGGTTAGCGTTGTTTTTCCTGCACCGCTAGGTCCAACTAGAGCGATATTTTGCCCTTGCTTGACTGTAAAGTTTAGATTCTTTAGTACTTGAACATCAGCTCTATTAGGATAGGCAAAGCTCAAATCTTTGAATTGTATTTGACCTCTAACAGCTTCTGCATCGTATGTTGAGTTAATATCTTCCTTTTCTTCGTCTAAAATATCCATCAAATGTTCGGTAGCACCAATGGCTTTTTGGAGTTTAGCATATATGTCTGCCATGCCACCTACTGAAGCACCTATGAATACGGAGTATAGTATAAAAGTGAATAATTCACCTATACTTAATTCGTTTGAGTTTATCATTAAAACACCGTACCAAATAACTGCTACAATTGAGCCGAATAAGCAGAAAATAATAAATGAAGCAAAGGCACCTCTATATCGACCGCCTTTCTTGGCTATATTCATTACTTCATTTGTTTTTTTGGTATAACGATTAATTTCAAAAAACTCATTGGTAAAGGCTTTGACGTTTGATATACCTTGCAATGTTTCTTCAATAATGGTATTTGACTCTGCTACTTTCTCTTGTACCTGTTTAGAAAAACGTTTGATATATTTACCAAAAAAGACAGCAGCTAACATCATTGCAGGGATAATAGCTAGCATAAACAAAGTGAGTTTTACGGAGGTAAAAGAAAGGAATGCAATACCACCTATAACAATCAAGATTTGACGTATAAATTCAGCTAAATCTGTTGTAAATGTTTCTTGTAAAAGTGAAATGTCAGAGGCAATACGGCTGTTCAATTCACCAACCCTTCTTTTAGAAAAGAAGTTCATAGGTAGTTTAATGAGGTGGGCATAGGTTTCTTGACGAATTACGGCTAATGTTTTTTCTGTAACATTCACGAAAAGTACAATCCTGAAGTATGAAAAGATGGCTTGTAAGGCAAATAATACCAGAAGGGCAATGGCTATTTCATTAATATTACTGATGAGTTTATCAGATGCAGAATCTACAAGTTGCCCCATCAATGCAGGAAATATTAAGGATGCTGCTGTTGATAATAATAGGAAGAAAAGACCAAAAGAAAACTCTACTCTGTAAGGTTTAATATATTGGAATAAACGACTGGCTCGTTTTAATGATAGTTTTTTATTTTTTGACATAATTTACAGGGCAAATATAAGAGTTAAGCATCAAAACTGTGAAGATTAATTTACAATTCCTTATTTTTGTACCTATCACTATTGTGTGCTAACCTAACAATAAATTTATGTATAGATCACTTCTATTGTTTTTGTTGAGTTTTACTTTTTTAAATGCTCAGAATATAAAATCCAATTTTCTAGATTCAGGTTCTGAAATCGCTTTACTTTCTTTTGACAAACCTTCTGATGTAGATGAGCTTATCAATGAAGAGGTTGTTAAAGGTCAAATTTTTAATTTCGGAAGGTTTGTGACGTGTGATATAAATAGAGACACTAAGGGCTCTTGGACTAATGTGGAAGGTGGTAAGGTTTGGACCCTTGCTATTCAAGCCGATGAAGCAAAAGGTATTTCTTTGTACTACGATGACTTTTGGATTCCATCTGGTGGCGAGTTATACATTTACAACCCTTCTCAAAGTCAAAAAATAGGTCCGTTCACTTCAAAAAATAATCCTCCCTCAGGCGTTTATGCTACTGAAGTTATTTATGGAGATATGCTCATATTAGAGTATTTTCAGCCGTCTCATGTCATGAGTGAACTCAAATTGTCCATTAATCGTTTTGTTTATGCTTACCGAGATATTAGTGGAGGTCAATTAAGTGGATATAACTCTTCAGATGATTGCCAAGTAAATACTAATTGCTCTGAAGGAAATGCTTGGGAGAATCAAAAGAAATCTGTTTGTAGAATTCAAATTGGCTCTGGTTGGAACGTTGGATTATGTTCAGGAGCTTTAGTTAATAATACTCTAAATAACTGTACTCCATATGTGCTTTCTGCTGACCACTGTTTTAGCGGTGGAGATATAAGTGATAATGGTTTGAACCAATCCATCTTTTATTTTAATTATCGCTCATCAAACTGCAACAATTCGGTGCCTAATAATACGCATTCTATTACAGGTTGTTCTAGAGTGGCAAATAGTGGTGGTGAAGGGAATGTAGGTGACCCTGATTTTTTCTTAGTTGAGCTAAATAGTGATCCTGATTTTGACCCGTATTTTTCTGGATGGAATCGTTCTAATTCACCAGCTACAAGTGGTGTGAGTATTCATCACCCTAGTGGGGATATTATGAAAATATCAACATTCACGAATAGTTTGTCAACATCTAGTGGTTTGGGTTTTGGCTTTGATAATACTACACATTGGCAAGTACAATGGGCATCAACGACTAATGGTCATGGAGTAACAGAAGGTGGTTCTTCTGGTTCTCCTATATATAATCAAAATTCCTTGCTAGTAGGTGTACTTACTGGTGGATCATCTTTTTGTGATGCTACTAATCAGACCGATATTTACGGCAAACTTTGGCATGGTTGGGATCAGTTAAGTAATTCAAGTTCTGAGCAACTCAAACCTTGGCTAGATCCAGCTAATACTAATGCTGTTACACTAAACGGTTTGTACTGCAACCAAAGTGCAGCAGTAACAGCTGCTTTCAATAGTTCAGAAACTAATGTTTGCCTTAATTCTTCTGTTACTTTCTCTTCTATATCATCTGGTGAGATAACAGCTTATGAGTGGCAATTTCCCGGTGGCACACCATCTTCAGCAATTGGTTCTGGGCCTCATAATGTAACTTATAATTCGCCAGGAACTTATGATGTTTCTTTAAGCGTTACTGGTACAGAAAATTCGGATGATTTCTCTATGAACGATTACATTAGTGTTGCAGCAAATTTAGTAGAGTTGGATTTTTTACCGGATTGTTATGGTGAAGAAACCTCATGGGAATTACAAAATACCAACGGTCAGGTGGTTTACTCTGTTTCTAGTGGTTACTATCCTGGAGGAAATAATGCGCAAGATATGGAGTCAAACCCTGAAAATGTTATTGAAAATTGGTGTTTGCTTGATGGATGCTATAAGTTTATTGTTGAAGATGAATATGGCGATGGTTTGTACGGTTCTCAGCACACTTGTGAATTTGATGGTGATTTTACTATATATGATAACGATGGCAACACCCTTACAGAGTTAAATGAGCCTAATTCAGATTTTGGTGATGATATAACGCTTGAATTTTGTGTTGAGTCGGGCTTATCTACATCATATAATCTATCTGAAACTTTTCAATTTGGACTATTTCCTAACCCCACTGATGGAGTTTTCACTTTGGAAAGTAATACCGAAGGTTTAGTTGAAGTCTATAATACGCTTTCTCAAGAGGTGTACTCCACTTACAAAAACGACCTAAAACTCCTTGTGAATTTAGAGAATCTTGAATCAGGTATTTATTTTGTTCACTTCAATAATTCTATTAAGAAATTAATTAAGCAGTAATAATTGCAGTTTAGAGAAATAGATATCGATAGAATTATAGAGATGGCATGGGAGGACAGGACTCCTTTTGACGCTATAGAACTACAATATAATTTAAAAGAAAATGAGGTGCGTCAACTGATGCGCAAGCATATGAAACGTTCATCATTTATTATGTGGCGTAAGCGTGTTAAAAGTAGAAGGACAAAACACCTTTCTTTAAGAGGGTTCGTTAAAGGACGTTTCAAATCTTCAAATCAAAAGTGATTTATTTCTCTAGCTCTTTTCTTATCACTTCAATCATTTGATAAAATTCTACCCTATCAAATAAGCGAGTAAGAAAAATTATTTTTCCTTCTCTGTCTAAGACTATATTTCGTGTCACTCCAGCTTTTGGTAGTGTAAATTGTTCAAAAACATATCCATTAGTGTCAAGTGCTATGGGATAAGTCACTTGCATTTCTTCAATAAATGATTTTGTTTTTTCTGGAGTTTCTTTCAAATCCACACCTAGTAATATAAAATCTTCGCCTTTAAACTCTTGCCATACTTCTGATTCTAAATGGGGCATTTCTTTTCTACAAACACCACACCAAGAAGCTGTGAATTGAATGACACTTACTTTACCAAGAAGAGATTCATTAGAAATAGGCGTTCCGTCCATAAGTGGTAGGATAAATTCTGGACAAGTATCGCCAATATTAACCTTATAACCTCTATTATCTTCATTAGTTCCACAAGCTATCGAAAATGCAAAAATAGAAGCTATTAAAAGAATGTTTTTCATCTTATTCTAATTCGTTTAGTATTTCTTTGATTTTATGACATGCTACTATTATTTCTTCTTCTGAAATTATTAGAGGTGGAGAAAGGCGTACTGCTGAATTTGTAAACAAGAAGAAGAACATGATTAAGCCCTTTTCATAACCTTTCTCTACAAGTTGCTGGCAATAATTGGGTTTTTCCAATTCAATAGCTAACATTAAACCCTTGCCACGGATTTCTTTTATTTTATCGTGTTTTAAATGTTCTCTGAATAGGGCTTCTTTACGTTCTATGGATTGAATAATTTCTTTTTCTTCTAACAAGGTTTTTAGGGTAGCTAGTGAAGCAGCACAACAAACGGGATGCCCACCAAAGGTGGTAATATGTCCTAGTTTAGGATTGTCTTTTAGTTTGTCCATATTTTCCTTAGAACTGATGAAGCAACCTATCGGCATTCCGCCTCCCATTCCTTTAGCAATGCAAAGAATATCAGGTATCACATCAAAAGTATCTAGAGCAAATAATTGACCTGTTCTACCAAAGCCCGTTTGAATTTCATCAAATATAAGAAGCGCACCCACTTCGTCACAACGTTGTCTGAGTGCCTTTAACCACTTTTTAGACGGTACGGAAAAGCCAGTAGCACCTTGTATGGGTTCAACGACTACTGCTGCTGTTAGGTTGTCTATTAGCACGAGTTGTTCGGTACTGTTGTAATCTATTAATTCACAATGGGGTAAAAGAGGGCGGTATTTGGTTTTATACAATTCTTTACCCATAATACTCAAAGCTCCATGTGTGCTACCATGATAACTGTTGTTAAAAGATATAATCTTGCTTTTTGAAGTTATACGCTTAGCTAATTTCATAGCCCCTTCAATAGCTTCTGTTCCTGAATTAACTAAATAGGTGCAGTTTAAATTTTCAGGCAAATTATCTACTAGTAATTGTGATAGTTGGTATTGTGGTGATTGTACATATTCTCCATATACCATAACGTGTGCATAGCGTTGTATTTGCTCATTAACACTTTGAATAATTGCTGGGTGGCTATGTCCTAGCGTACAGGCTGACACACCAGCTACTAAATCAAGGTATTTATTGTTATTCACATCATGGATATACATACCGCTGGCATGAGATATTTCCATGCCAGTGGCAAATGGAGTCGTTTGAGCCTGATGTTTAAAAAATACGTCTTGCCCTTGAGTATATTTATTTTCTTTTGACAACTTTTAATGCAGCCTTTACAATACTTTGAGAATCTAGACCATACTTAACCATAAGTTCTTGGGGTTTTCCACTTTCTCCAAAAGTATCGTTTACGCCTACCATTTCGATAGGTGTGGGGTTATTTCTTGAAAGACATTGAGCAACACTATCGCCAAGCCCACCATTGAGCATATGCTCTTCAGCAGTTACTACACATTTTGTTTTTGCTGCAGACTCTAAAATGGTTTTCTCATCTAGGGGTTTAATGGTATGAATGTTAATGATTTCTGCACTTATTCCTTCTTTCTCTAACTCTTTTTTGGCTTCTAAAGCTTCCCATACTAAATGTCCTGTGGCAAATATGCTAACGTCTTTTCCTTCATTTAAATTTATGGCTTTACCGATTTCGAATTTTTGGTTTTCATCAGTAAAGTTAGGTACTTTGGGTCTGCCAAAACGAAGGTAAACAGGACCTACGTGATCTGCTATGGCAACAGTAGCTGCTTTAGTTTGGTTGTAGTCGCAGGGATTAATGACTACCATACCTGGAAGCATCTTCATCATGCCTATATCTTCTAAAACTTGATGGGTTGCACCATCTTCACCTAGAGTTAAGCCAGCATGAGAAGCGCATATTTTTACATTCTTCTCTGAATAAGCAATAGATTGTCTGATTTGGTCATAAACTCTTGAAGTAGAGAAGTTAGCAAAAGTACCTGTAAAAGGAATTTTACCACCTATGGTTAAGCCTGCGGCAATTCCCATCATATTAGCTTCGGCGATTCCGGTTTGAAAAAATCGTTCAGGATGATTATTCGCAAATTCATTCATCTTCAAAGAACCGGTAAGGTCAGCACATAATGCAACAACATTAGGATTGCTCTTTCCAAGTTCAGTTAATCCTGCTCCAAATCCTGAGCGAGTGTCTTTCATTTCCATTTGTTATAATTTTAGAGATACTGTTTTGATAGAACTTACTTTAAATGTTTTTTCTTTGGTATATTCGCTAGAAGATGCGTTTTTGGCTCTGTAAACCACTTTATATTTTCCTGGTAATAGGTACAACGTTTGTCTTCCTTTTACAGCTTTTAAATCGCACACCCATTTTAGTTCATTACCAACTTCAAAGATACTTCCGTATGCTGATGAAGAAAACGATAAAACTACTAAGCCAGACTCAGGAATTTTTACATTGGTAGATTCACTTTGTTTAATTTCTATCGTTTCATAAATTCTAGGGAGGGTTAATATTTCTAAGTCGTAATTACCTGTCAAGTATCTATGCTTTGTATTAAGCTCTTGTATATTTAGTGTTCTTGTGTCTCCTTTTTCTCTAACAATGCAATCGACTTTTGCTTTGTTTATTGGAGAACTAATACTTAATGTACCTTGAGGGCATTTGATAGGTATTGTAGTGTGTTTGCCAGGAACTAATTTCCAATCTCCTTCCGCTTCTGTAGGGGGTATGGTGTGGGCAACAACTCTATAGTTCAATACAGGATCTATATTTAAGGTGTCTGGGTTACCTCTGCTATTCATAGTATGAATAAAGTTGTATTGAAGGATACCTGAATATGCATCGTAAAAGCTAAGAGGAACATTTGTTTCTGTAGGCATTTCGTTTTCGTCTAACAAATTGACTTGAGCGGTGGTTGAGTTAAGAACTTGTGAAATAACAACATCTAAGATATTCTTGAATTGCTCGGGATTTCTAGCGTCGTAAAATGTACCAACACATTCAAAATTCTTTTTGTATTCTTCACTTAGTCCAATTCCAATAACGAAAGGCTTAAGAATAATTTTTCTTTCTTGATATAATCTAGAAACAGCACAAGGATCACCACCACATTCTTCTATACCATCGGTAATAAGAATAACGATATTTCTTGAGTTGGAAGTATTGGTAGGAAAATCGAGAGCGCCCGACTCTAGAGCTTTAGCTATTGGGGTAGTTCCTTTAGGACGTAGTGTTTTTAACCTTTTCTTTATAGCAGGTATAGTATTTTTGCCGAGTGCTACTTCAAGTTTAGTATCTCTACAATCTTGTGGTGGTGATGGTTTTTGATGACCATAACACCTTAGTCCTACCTCTAGATTTTCTTTGTTGTCTAGGCTATCCAACATATTACTAAGTAATTCTTTGGCTATTTCCATTCGGCTATTTCCTTCCCATGGGGCATACATACTCTGTGAAGCATCAAAAATAAATAACACACGAGTAAGTTTTTTTTCCTTTTGAGCAAATGACTGTAATGGGAGTGATAAGCTAATAAAGCCTATCATAGTTAGAAGAATATGTTTTTTAAAACTTAACATCTAGTTTAATAATCACCTAGTGATTCAGGGTTTTGAGCAAGAGCTTCAGCTAATTGCTCGTCGTTAGGAGCTACACCATGCCATTTGTGAGTTCCCATCATAAAATCAACACCATTGCCCATTTCGGTATGCATTATTATGCAAATAGGCGTACCATTGCCACATAGTGACTTCGCTTCATTAAGAACGCTAATCATGTTGTTAATGTTGTTCCCTTCTTTTGTTTCTAAGACTCTCCAGCCAAAGGCTTCAAATTTGTGTTTAATGTTGCCCATTGGCAAAACATCGTCTAAAGCACCATCGATTTGTTTTTGATTGTAATCAATTGTACAAATTAAGTTATCTACTTTGTTTCCTGCTGCGTACATAGCGGCTTCCCAAATTTGACCTTCTTGTAGCTCACCGTCGCCATGTAAACTATAAACGATTGAAGAATCGTCATTTAATTTTTTTGTAAGCGCTGCTCCAATAGCAACCGACATACCTTGTCCTAAAGAACCAGAAGCAATTCGTACTCCAGGTAGTTGGTCATGAGTGGTAGGGTGTCCTTGTAATCTTGAATTTATAGTCCTGAAAGTTGATAATTCTTTTACGTCAAAATAGCCTCGCCTTGCTAACACACTATACAAAACGGGAGAAATATGACCATTTGAAAGGAAAAATAAATCCTCTTCAATACCGTCCATCTCAAAATCGGTTTTGTGATTCATGATTTCAAAATAGAGAGCTACCAAATATTCAACACATCCTAGAGAGCCGCCAGGGTGTCCTGAGCTTTGGGCGTGTACCATACGAACAATATCTCTTCTTATCTGATTACATATAGCATTTAAATCTTCTGTCATGGTCTAACTTGATTAATTATCAAATGTAAGTCTTTTAGAATGGGGATTTACAATTGTTAATATTTTTTCAAAAATGTTTAAATAGCTGATTATCTTTGCAAAAAATATAATTGATATGGCTTTGAAGTGTGGAATAGTTGGTTTGCCAAATGTTGGAAAATCTACTTTGTTTAATTGTTTGTCTAATGCTAAAGCACAATCGGCAAACTTTCCCTTTTGTACTATTGAACCTAATGTAGGTGTTATTAGTGTTCCTGATAATAGATTGAACGAGTTGGAACGTTTAGTTCAACCAGAAAAAGTTCAACCTACAACTATTGAAATAGTTGATATTGCTGGATTAGTAAAAGGTGCTAGTAAAGGAGAGGGCTTGGGAAATAAATTCTTAGCAAATATCCGTGAAACAGATGCTATAATACATGTGTTGAGGTGTTTTGAAAATGATAATATCGTTCATGTGGATGGTTCAGTTGACCCTATCAGGGATAAAGAAACTATTGACATTGAGCTACAGTTAAAAGACTTAGAAGCTGTAGATAAGAAACTCCAAAAGTATGAGAAGTTATCTAGAACAGGAGATAAAGATTCTAGAAAGGTGGTTGATATTTTAACCAAATACAAGGAGCATCTGGAACAAGGTAAGTCAGTCAGAAGTATTGATCTAGAAGACAAAGAAAAAGAACACGTTGCTGATTTGATGTTACTTACCGATAAACCCATTATGTATGTTTGTAATGTTGATGAAGCATCCATAAAAAACGGTAACCCTCATGTAGAAAAGGTAAAAGAAATGGTCAAAGATGAAGATGCTTCTGTGTTGATGATAGCCGCCTCAACAGAGGCTGATATTACAGAGCTTGAGAGTTATGAAGAACGTCAAATGTTTCTTGAAGATATGGGCTTGGACGAGCCAGGAGTAAGTAAACTTATTCGTTCGGCATATCAATTATTGAATTTGTACACCTATTTTACAGCAGGAGTAAAAGAGGTTAGAGCATGGACTATAAAAGAAGGTATGAAAGCCCCACAAGCAGCTGGAGTAATACATACCGACTTTGAAAAAGGCTTTATTCGTGCCGAGGTTATTAAGTATGCTGATTTTGTTGATTTAGGCTCTGAATTAGCTTGCAAGGAAAATGGTAAAATGTCAGTAGAAGGTAAAGAGTATGTAGTTGCTGATGGTGATATTATGCACTTCAGATTCAACACATAAATTCCTTGTAATTACTATATTTGTTTTATGAATTACATTCTATTTGATGACTCTAGAGAAGATCTTCTTCCCTTAACATTTACTCGCCCTGTATCCCAAATCCGTGTTGGTATTTTAACAATCACTGAGAAGTGGGAAAAATATTTGAGCGCAAAATGTTCATTTTTTACAGAAGACTATTTACGGCAAAAATTTCCATTAAATTCCACACAAGATAACTGTTGGATTAATGGTTCTATTTGTCCTAATGCTGAACTAGTAAAGGCGATTCATTCGCTAGAAGAAAATCAATGTTTAAAGCAAGACGATACGCTAATAGCCTATCGCAGTGAACAAGGTAATCCTGAAGAAAGTATTTCTTTTCAAGGAAGTTTTGTGCGAATTTCACAACTGTGGCATATTTTTGAATACAACGATGTATGTATAAAATCTGATTTTGAGTTCCTTACTAAAGGAAGAAAATCTCAAGCAATTAGCAAAACTAACGCTTGTACTAGACCAGAAAATATTTTTATAGAAGAAGGTGCTAAGGTAGAACACGCTATATTAAATGCATCTAACGGTCCAATTTATGTAGGCAAAGATGCTGAAATAATGGAGGGTAGTATCGTAAGAGGTCCTTTAGCTATGTGTGAAAATTCAGTCCTAAAGCTAGGTGCCAAGATTTATGGAGCAACGACTTTAGGTCCTTATTGTAAGGTTGGAGGAGAAGTTAATAATTCTGTTTTGATGGGCTACTCTAACAAAGGGCACGATGGTTTTTTAGGAAATTCAGTCTTGGGTGAATGGTGTAACTTAGGAGCGGATACTAATAATTCAAATCTTAAAAATAATTATGCTGATGTGAGGTTGTGGAATTATTCAACCCAACGCTTTTCAAATTCAGGGCTTCAATTTTGTGGTCTTATTATGGCAGACCATTCCAAATGCGGTATCAATACCATGTTTAACACAGGAACTGTTGTTGGAGTAAGTGCTAATATTTTTGGTGCTGGATTTCCTCGCAACTTTGTATCTTCTTTTTCTTGGGGGGGGGCTGCAGGATATACAACCTATAAATTAGATAAAGTTTTTGAGGTAGCTGCAAAAGTCATGCAGCGCCGTTCTGTTGAATTTGACCAAACAGAAAAAGATATGTTATCCACTGTTTTCGAACTGACAAAGTCGTACAGAAAAAACTAGTTTTGTCATGTATTCTTATTCCAATTGTATTGGCACACTTCTTGCCTTTATACTTCATAGTTAAAATAGAATATAATTGTCATAATTGACATAAAATATATTGAATGAAAAAAGACATGTTTATAGATACTTTCGCTGGAGCAAATTTTGATGATGAATCGGATTTTTTTCCTCTTTTAAGTAGTGTAGATGAAGAAAAAATTAATAAGGAAGATGTTCCAGATTCTTTAGCGATTCTACCTTTAAGAAATACAGTGCTTTTTCCAGGTGTTATAATTCCAATCACTGTAGGAAGAGATAAATCTGTTAAGCTTATCAAGGAAGTGTATAAAGGCTCTAAAACCATAGGTGTCGTGTCTCAAAAAAAATCGGACGTAGAAGACCCTACATTTAAGGATTTGAATACTATAGGCACTGTAGCACATATTATGAAAATGCTAAGAATGCCTGATGGAAATATCACGGTTATCATTCAAGGTAGAAAGTTGATAGAGCTTAAAGAAATGATTCAGGAAGAGCCTTATATGAAAGCAACAGTTTCTGAACTTTCAGAGGAAAAACCAGAAAAAGGAGATGAGCAATTCATTGCGCTTGTTGATTCTATTAAGGACATTGCTTTGCGAATAGTTAAAGAGTCTCCTAATATACCCTCAGAAGCTCAGCTTGCTATTCAAAATATCGAATCGCCATCTTATTTAGTCAATTTCGTCTGCTCCAATATGGATGTAGATATGAATAAAAAACAGGAACTTCTTCAGATATTTAATTTAAAAAGCCGTTCAGAAAAAACTCTTGAAATAATAAGCAAAGAGTTACAACGCCTTGAGATGAAAAATGAAATTCAACACAAGGTAAAGCATGATTTAGATCAACAGCAAAGAGAGTATTTTTTGAATCAACAGCTTAAAGCTATCCAAGAAGAATTAGGTGGATCTGCAGATCAAGAAATTGAGGAAATGCGCTCAAGGGCAAATGCTAAAAAATGGAATAAAGAAGTTTCTGAAAATTTTGATAAAGAAATCAAAAAGTTACAGCGTATGAATCCTGCTATGGCTGACTATTCCGTACAGCGTGCATATTTGGATTTATTCCTTGATTTACCATGGAATGAATACACAAAGGATAATTTTGATTTAGATAAAGCAAAAAAGATTCTAGATAGAGATCATTTTGGTTTGGAAAAAGTCAAAGAACGTATTCTGGAGCATTTAGCAGTACTTAAGCTCAAAGGAGATATGAAAGCTCCTATATTGTGTTTGTATGGCCCTCCGGGTGTAGGTAAAACCTCTTTAGGAAAATCTATCGCTGAAGCACTAGGGAGAAAATACGAACGTGTATCCTTAGGTGGTTTACGTGATGAATCTGAGATCAGAGGTCATCGTAAAACATATATTGGAGCAATGCCTGGTAGGATTATTAAGTCCATCAAAAAAGCCAATTCTTCAAACCCAGTATTTGTGTTGGACGAAATCGACAAGATAACAAGAGATTCGCATGGTGACCCTTCATCTGCTATGCTTGAAGTATTGGATCCAGAACAAAATAGTTCTTTTCATGATAATTATTTAGAAGTAGGTTATGACTTATCAAAAGTTATGTTTGTTGCAACAGCAAACTCTTTGTCTAGTATACAGCCTGCCTTGCGAGATAGAATGGAAATTATAGAAATTAATGGATATACGATAGAAGAGAAAGTCCAAATCGCAAAAAAACACTTATTACCAAAACAACTTAAAGAACATGGATTAAAATCCTCTGATTTAAAGTTGTCTAACAAAGTCTTTGAATCTGTAGTCGATGGTTATACTAGAGAGTCTGGTGTTAGAGGATTAGATAAAATGGTTGCTAAGTTGGTGCGTTATGCTGCTAAGTCTATCGCTATGGAGCAAGAATATAATGTGACTCTTAACGCCTCCGATTTAAAAGAAATATTAGGCGCAGCATCTTTTGACAAAGAACGCCAATTGAGTAATGATATTCCTGGTGTCGTTACTGGCTTAGCTTGGACTGCTGTTGGAGGAGATATTTTATTTATTGAAAGCAGCAAAAGTCCAGGTAAGGGTAAGATGAGCATTACAGGTAATTTGGGCAACGTCATGAAGGAATCTTCTACAATTGCTATGCAGTATATCAAATCTCACGCAAAAGAGCTTGGGATTAATCCAGAAGAGTTAAATACACATGATATTCATTTGCATGTCCCTGAAGGTGCTACACCAAAAGATGGTCCATCTGCTGGTATCACCATGCTGACGGCTTTAGTGTCTTTATTTACTGGTAGAAAGGTCAAAGCTAAATTAGCCATGACAGGAGAAATTACTTTAAGAGGCAAAGTTTTGGCAGTAGGAGGGATTAAAGAAAAAATCTTGGCAGCTAAAAGAGCAGGTGTTAGAGAAATTATACTTTGTGAGCAAAATAAGAAAGATGTTGATGAAATTAACGAACGTTATCTTAAAGGATTAAAGTTTCACTATGTAAGTAAAATGAATGATGTTATTGATTTAGCACTTATCTAATTCATTTTTATTGTTGTAGAATGAAATATTTCTTTATTCTTGTTAAGAATTATCTAAAACTTAAAACCAATTACTACAATGAAAAAAATTACTCTTATTCTATGCCTATCTATGGCATCTACTTTTGTTTTCTCACAAGATGTTTTAGTAAAAGTCAGTCCTTTTCACTTTCTTGATGGAACCATCTATGCTACTTATGAAAGAGCATTAAATAATAACAATTCGTTTGCCCTATCAGGGGGGTACAGACTTTCTGACAACGGTGATGAGTATGGTTGGATGGGTGAATTACAACTCAGAAAATATGTTTTTAAACCAATGATAAATAGCTCAAGCGAGTCTAGTTTAGCCGGTGTTTATGTTGGTTTATATGGAAATGGAAAATATTTTGTAGAGACTTATACAAATCACTTTCACTATAATGATGTTTACACTGAACATAATTATGAATACGATGTTAAACAAATTGAAGGTGGGGTGTTAATGGGTATTCAGATATTATTCTCAGAAAAACTATCATTAGACTTTTTTGCTGGAGGTGGTTTACGTAGCTCTGAGTTTGACCATAAGTCAATAAATTTAGAATTTTTTCACCTGAAAGAGGCTACACAGGTATTGTGCCGAAAATAGGTTTCGATATAGGAGTTTCTTTCTAAATTATAATAAAATAGATAATTTAAAAGCGCAGACTTAAGTCTGCGCTTTTTTTATAATAAGTGTTACATTTGCTCGTTTTGATCTAAAACATTTGTTAATTTGTAGAATGAAATTCATTAGTCTATTTCTTTTTTTTGCGATTAATCTTTCATTCGTAATAGCTCAAAATTCATCTTCAGCTTTTCAAGCTTTAGACTTACCTCTTTCTGCTCGCCATGCTGTATTAAACGAGCCTGTTTCTTTATATTCAAATGATATAGAGTCAGGGATATTCAATCCAGCTATGTTGAATGCAAGTATGGAAAAGCAATTTTCATTGAATTTTGTCGATTACTTCTCTGATATAAATTTTGTTTCTGCTGCTTATGCCTTTACTCTTAAAGATTTTGGAACTTTGGGTGTATCTGTAAAATCTATTGGCTATGGTGAATTTGAAGAAACTAACTACACCTCTGAGGTGTTAGGTACATTTGGTGCGAACGATCAAATTATATCCTTTGGCTTAGGTAAAGAATTAAGCCAGAGATGGGTTGTGGGAGCATCTATAAAAACATTATTTTCTAATCTTCAAAATTATCAGTCTATCGCTATTGGAAGTGATTTAGCTCTGGCTTATAAAAAAGAAGATAAGAACTTTACTATGTCTTTTTTAGCAAGGAATTATGGTAAGCAGATAAGTACTTATGCAAGTACTAAAGAACAGCTACCTTTTCAATTGGATTTTGGTGTTTCAAAACGATTAGAACACTTACCATTCCTTTTTTCGTTGAACTATAAGAATATTCAAAAATGGGACTTGACTTCTGAGGATGAAGTTAACAGTACAAGCCTTAATGGAACCGAGGTTTTGGAAGAATTTGGCTTTGCCAATAAACTTTTTAGACACATTGATGTAGGTGGTGAACTACATATTGGCAAAAATATTCAACTTAGAATGGGATATAACCCCAAGAGGAGGCAAGAGCTTAAAGTTGATTCTTATCTAGGAATGGTTGGATTTTCTTGGGGTTTAGGTGTCAAGATTTCTCATTTCACAATTAATTACGGAAGATCAACTTATCACTTGCATGGTTCACCAAATTACTTTTCCTTTAGCACAGATTTTTCCAAGTTCTATAAACAACAATGAAACAGATAAATATTGCTATTGATGGGCATTCTTCGTGCGGAAAAAGCACTTTAGCTAAACAGCTTTCAAAACACTTTTCATATATTTATGTAGATACTGGAGCTATGTATAGGGCGGTATGTCTTTATGCTCTAAAACATGATATTATGAAAGATGGTGTTATTGACGAATCGACTCTTATTAACTCTTTAGATAATATGAGTGTATCTTTTCATTATAATGATCAAAAATCAGTATCTGAAACATTTTTGAATGGTGAGAATGTAGAAAATGAGATTCGTAGTTTATGGATTTCTGAAAATGTCAGTCAGATTAGCAAAATCAGAGCGGTTCGTGAAAAAATGGTTGCTATTCAACAAAGTATTGGCAAAAATAAAGGCGTTGTGATGGATGGTAGAGATATTGGTTCTATAGTATTTCCAGATGCAGAACTGAAACTATTTATTACGGCTTCTGTTGATGAACGTGCTAGAAGAAGATCTTTAGAGCTTAAAGATGCTAGTCTTGAGGATATTAAAAAGAACCTTCAGAGTAGAGATTATGACGACAGTACAAGAGAAGAAAATCCTCTCTTAATAATGGAAGACGCCATAGAAATAGACAATACTAACATGAGTATTAAGGAGCAATTTGATTTAGCTCTTAGCTATTGTGAAAAAGCTATGATTGGCTAATATCTGCCAAGACTTCTTCTATTGATTTTTTATTTTCAAAATAAGATAATAGCTTTTGCAAAACTCTATCAACAACCGCATCTGGACATGATGCTCCTGATGTAAGAATAATTTTTAGCTTATCTTTTTGTGGTAAGAAATTAGCCGTTTCTAGTATAGACTTGTCATTATAGTTGAAATGTCTAATCAAATCTTTTGAAAATATTTCCTCTTCAGATTTTATAAAATATGTAGGTAAAACTTCTTCGCAAAGCTCGACAAGGTGTGAAGTATTGGAGCTATTATAGCCACCTACTACAATTGCTAAATCTGCTGGAACTTCTAATAATCCGTAGGTAGCTTTTTGATTTTCGTTTGTAGCATAACAAAGCGTATCTCTGGTGTCAGCAAAATAATCTTTGTAATTTTCTTGGCCTCTTTTTTGGATAATGAACTGCTTCAGGAAATTTGAAATTTCTTCAGTTTCACTAGCTAACATTGTTGTTTGATTGACAACCCCAATTTTTTCTAAATCTTTTTTCAAATCAAAGCCTTTAGAGTATTTACCTTCAAATACAGAATAAAACTCTTGTTCAGATCTATTACCTTCAATAAAATCTACTAAAATTTTAGCTTCTTCTAAGTCCTTAATGATTAGAGACGGTGCATTTTGATAAGAATGAGAAAAAGTTGCTTTAGTTTCTTCGTGGTTATGTTTACCATGAATAATAATCGAATAGTTATCATTGCCAATACTATCAGCTTTCTTCCATACACGAGTTACAAACGGACAGGTCGTATCGTACGTTTCTAGTTTAATATTCTTTTTCTCTAGTATTTCTTTTGTTTCTATAGTGGTTCCAAAGGCAGGTGTTATCACTACGTCATTGGAATTTATCTCCTCCCAATCTATCAGTTGGTTGCCTTGCGTATCCATAATAAATCTTAATCCACGAGAAAGCAAATCTTCGTTTACAATAGGATTGTGAATCATCTGACTAAGAAGATATATATTCTTATTAGGATTCTCCTCAATAGCTCTATAAGATATCTCAATAGCATTTTCCACACCATAGCAAAAGCCAAAGTGACGTGCTAAATGGATTTGAACAGGACCAAAATCAACAATTGTAGGAGAAAAATCCTTCTTCTTAGGGTCAAGTTCTTTTCGTTGGTTTTTGATAGCTCCAATAAGATTGGATCGATAAAAATCAGGTACTTCGAATTTTTTCATTTATTGAATATAAATACACGCAAAAATAGGTAATTTTGAAGAATGAAAAACATTAAAGACCTTAGAATAGACTATCGTAAAAGTGAATTAGATATTCAAGACTTATCGGATGAGCCAATTTTACTTTTCCAAAAGTGGTTATCTGAAGTAGTTAATTTGTCGATTGATGCTAATGCTTTTGTATTATCTACTGTTAATCCTGAAGGTATTCCAAGCTCTAGGGTATTGCTTCTAAAAGATGTTTCAGAAAATGGGTTTAGTTTTTTTACCAATTACTCAAGCCGTAAGTCAAAAGAAATAGAAAACAATCCTAATGTTTGTATGAATTTCTTTTGGAAAAATTTTGAACGTCAAGTTAGAGTCACAGGAATCATCAGTAAATTATCTGATCAAGAGTCAGAGGAATATTTTAACAGTCGCCCTTATGAAAGTAGGATAGGAGCGTGGTGCTCACCACAAAGTAAAGTCATTGAGTCAAGAGATGTTTTAGAAAATAAATTCGAAGAATTAAAAAAGAAGTACCCTAATGAAGTGCCTCGTCCACAAAATTGGGGCGGCTATACTATTTCCCCCACTCAAATAGAGTTTTGGCAGGGTAGAGCTAGTCGATTGCACGATAGATTTTTATACAGTAAGGAAGGTGAAAATTGGAGGATAGAGCGGTTAGCGCCTTAAGATCGATTTCTTAAAAAATCTTCCTCGACAATATCGGAACGATCAATGCTGTAACGGAGCCAGTTAAGTAGAACTTGATCTTTCTCATCTTCATTCATCTTCCAATTGATGTTTTCTTTTTCCATTTTCATTCGCATTTCATAAAAACATATCGCTGCAGAAACAGAGAGGTTGAAACTTTCAGTAAATCCATACATTGGTATGTGTAAATGCTCGTCAGCTTGTTCTAACACAGTATAGCTAAGGCCTTCTACTTCGGTACCGAAAAACAGCGCTGTTTTTCCTTTGGATAAATCAAAATCTTTTAAACTAGTTTTTGAATCATGGGGGCTAGTGGCTACAATCCTATAGCCTTGTTTTTTTAGTGATTGTATGCACTCTAAGGTATTGTCTTTTTTATCATCATAACGATTAATTGTTAGCCAGTTGGAAGCACCCATTGCTACTTCCGTATCGGGTTTGAATTCGTTATAGTTTTCTATGACGTGAATATCTTGAATTCCAAAGCAATCGCAAGAGCGTAAGACCGCACTTGCATTTAAAGGTTGATAAATATTTTCTAAAACTACTGTAAGGTATTTTGTTCGTTTTCGGATAAGCTCTTCAAAAAGTGCTTTGCGCTCATCTGTAATACATTTTAAAAAATGTTCAATTAGAGTTTTCATTAGTACAAAACGATATCTTCAAAATTATAACCACGTAAAAAATCTTCTGTTTTCATCCTTTTTTTTCCTGATAGCTGTAATTCATGAATATGAACAAAACCATCTTTAGCGGCAACTTTCATTTCCTTATTATTACTTATAAGAATTTTACCAATAGTTTCATTATGATTAGCGTTTTCATAACTAGAACTAAACAACTTTAAGGTTTTGTCTTTGTCTATACTAGTCCAGGCTGTTGGGTATGGCGATAATCCTCTGATTTTATTGTGAATGACTACGCTATTTTCTTCCCAATTTACTTTACAATCTGCTTTAAATATTTTTGGCGCATGTGTTGCCGTTTCATTAAGCTGTGGACTATTTGGGGCCTTATTACTTTCAATTGCATCTATAGTTTTGCACACCAATTCACTTCCTATATGCATTAACTTGTCGTGAATGTTGCCTGCCGTGTCTTTGTCTGATATGCTTAATTTTTCTTGAAAAATGATATTGCCTGTGTCTATGTCTTTTTCAATGAAAAAAGTTGTTACGCCTGTTTCTTTATCTCCATTTATTACGGCCCAATTAATAGGTGCTGCTCCTCTGTATCTTGGCAATAATGAACCGTGTAAATTAAAAGTTCCTTTAGCAGGTAATCTCCAGACTATTTCGGGAAGCATTCTAAATGCAACAACAACAAATAGATCAGCTTCAAGATTTTTTAGTTCGTCAATAAATTGTGGGTTTTTGAGTTTTTCTGTCTGTAGAACCTGTAAGTTTTGACTAACAGCATACTCTTTTACCGAAGAAAATTTAATTTTCTGTCCTCTGCCAGCTGGTCTGTCTGGGGCAGTTACTACACCAACAATATTATAGTTGTTTTCCACCAATCGCTTTAGAGACTCAGTAGCGAAGTCGGGCGTTCCCATAAATACAATTCTCAGTTGTGAACTCATATGCGACGAAATTACACTTTTTAGTAAATCCAATATAGCTTTTGTTCATCATTAAATGCTATTTGTCCATTATCGCTTAAAAATTGAAGAACGTTTACCATTTTATCTTCTCTAAACTCTACAATAGACATTATAATATCGTCTATGTACATAGGTTTTTGGCTAATTAGCTTTTCGATGGCTTTCATAATATCATCAAATTCTTGATCGTTTATTTTTAACTTGTTTCTCTCTAGACAAACATCGCATTTATTACACCTTTCTTTATTTTCTTCTCCAAAATATTTTTGCAAAACACTACTTCTACATTGATATTGATTGCTTGCATATTGTATAACTGAAGCAGCTTTTGCTTCTTCATTAGCTTTTCTAGTTTCTATTGTTTCTTTAGATAGACTAATATGTTTAGAATCGACTCTAGTTTTTAGTAATAAAAGTTTAGGATTGCTATTCTGAGGGATATAGTCCAAGATATCCATTTTCTCTAGTTTAAATAGAAAATCTTTTACCTCTTGAGTTGTTAGTTGGGTTCTTTTAGCAATTATATTTTCTTGAATTTTTGTGAAATTATCAAATAGAGAACCGTAAGAACGTAATAGGATTTTTAGAAGCAAATCATACTGTTTGTTAGCAATTTGGAATTGATAGAGTTCAGTATGCGAAACTTTAATATATACCCTTGACGGTTGGTGTATTGCTTCGCTTAGCTTAATGTAATCTTCCTTTTCTAATAGTTTAAGGACATTATATGTTTGTAGTTGATTTAAATTATAGCGTTCACAGAATTCGTTTATGTGAAATTGAAATTCTTGATGTTTACCATCGCCAATAGCGATGCCAAAAAAATTAGCCATTTGTTGGTATACGTTTCTCACAACATCTATTTCTGGGTAGTGATCACTGATTTGCTTATTTAAATTATGAATATCTAAGTCATTATATAACAATATGGAATAAGCTAGCTTTCTATCTCTTCCGGCTCTTCCTGCTTCTTGAAAATAAGCTTCTAAAGAAAAAGGTAGATGGTTATGAATAACTAATCTCACATCAGCTTTGTCAATTCCCATTCCAAAGGCATTTGTTGCTACCATTACTCTAACGTGGTTTAGTTGCCATTGTTTTTGTTTTGAGGCTCTATCTAAGACATCTAAACCTGCATGATAAAAGTGTGAGCTAATACCATACTCTGAAAGTAACTGATGAACTCGTTTAGTTTCTTTACGGGTTCTACAATAAACAATAGATGTTCCCTTGACTCTATTGAGGATTTGAATGAGTTTGCTGTCTTTGTCATCTTGTTTTAGAACGACATAAGATAATTCTTCTCTAAAAAAACTTGTACTGATAATATTATCGTCGGTAAATTTTAATTTCTCTTGTATATCTTTAGTAACAAGTGGCGTTGCAGTAGCAGTGAGAGCAATTATTGGAGCGTTTGTAATTTCTCGAATTTCGGCAATTCTTAAATAAGAAGGTCTGAAATTATAACCCCATTCGGAGATACAGTGGGCTTCATCTACTGCCAAAAGATTGATGTTCATTTTCTTTAAGCGTTGTTGAACCATCTCACTTTCTAGTCTTTCTGGAGATAAGTAAAGAAACTTATAGTTTCCATGTATGCAATTGTCAAGGGCGATGTCCACTTCTGAAAAACTCATTCCAGAGGTGATAGCTAAAGCACGAATATTTTTGGCTTTTAATGCTGTCACCTGATCGTTCATAAGCGCAATGAGTGGAGAAATTACTATGCAAATTCCTTCCATCATGAGGGCGGGTACTTGGAAGCAAATAGATTTTCCACCACCTGTTGGTAGGAGGGTTAGAGTGTCTTTTGCATCAAGAACTGAATGTATTGCTTCTTCTTGTTTACTTCGAAAAGAATCGTAACCCCAATATTGTTTTAGAATTTCTTGTGGGCTCAACATCTTTACGAAGATAAGAATTAGATTTCATTGATGATGCGTGTTATGCGCTCTTTAACACTTAGCTTGGGTAGTTCTACTAGATTATACCCTGCTTCTTTATAGACCTGTTTTAATGCTTCGAAAATTAAAATAGAATCCTTAAAGTTTTCTAACCTTTCGTTATCTTTATGGTATATCTCTTCCCATGGAATGGTTATAAATACCTTTGAATGATAACGATGTTCTTCACAAGCTTTGATAAAATGATTAGGAATAGAGTGTTTGTTATTCTTTAGATAGGCTATGTTGTCTAGCATACTTCTATCGTAAAAATTAACACCTGGTTTGGCGTCTAGAAAATCTTTCTTTCTCTTTTTAAAAACAGCTTCCTCAAAGTCAATATTTTTAAATGCCGTTTTGATATCCATGTCTTGTATTATTTCTCTTGATACTTCATTAAAACAATAATACTCACGCTCTTTCAAGGCTTCAATAATACTTGTTTTGCCACTACAAGGGCCACCAGTAATTATAATTCTTTTAATCATAAAAATGTGCTTATCAGAGCGATGCTTGTTCCTAAGAAAATGGCGATTGCTTTACGGCTATTAAAGTGGTGTCCTTCGCTACTTTCGAATAAAATGGTCGTTGAAATATGTAAGAACATGCCAATAACAATAGCCATTATTTCACTATAATAATTAGAGATATTACTGATATACTGACTGAATAATGTTCCTAGAGGGGTTGTTATAGCAAATGCACTAATCAATAAAATAATTTTCAACTTAGACATCTTACTTTCAATGAGCATATGCGTAAGTACTATACCTACAGGTATTTTGTGTAGCGCAATGGCTGATAATAAAGAAGAATGCATGTGTGAATGATGATGAGGATTGCCTAGAGGCATACCTTCAATAAAGGAATGTATACTTAGGCCTATAAGGATACTAATAGGAATGCTTCCGTGTACGTGACCATGACCATGTTCCACACCTTTAGAAAAATGTTCTAGAATTATTTGAATAAAAAATCCGATAAGTATAAATAATCCAATGATGTGATTATGTTGTCCTGCAAAGGTTTCTGGTATTAGATGTAAAACAGTAATAGAAAACAAATAAGCACCACTAAACGAAATGAGTAGCTTGGTATTGTTTTGTGATATGTTTTTTATATAAAATGCAATCAGTGCACCTACGAAAACAGATGATAATAATATAATGTAATCAGTAATTGTCATTTCTGTGCTAGTATAATAAGACGAGGTGAATGGATAGTGTTAAAATCATTAAGTGAATAATCTCCCCACAAATTTATGATTTTCAAATCAGATTTTTCAAATAAATCAATAAAATCAGATAGGAATAGTGCTTGAACTTTTTCTTGGAAGTGGTACTCTTCAGTATCAGTGAAATAAATATCCTTGAAGATGTAGCCGTTTTCATAGCTTCTTTTAATATTAAAATCGATATTTTCGACGGTCTTTAATTCACTAGTAACAAGTTCATTAACAACCTTTTTGGCATTCATAAAGTCAAGAATTATTTTCCCACCTTTTTTTAGATTATCAGACATGGCTTGTATGGCCTTAAGGTTATCTCCTGGATTGTCAAAATATCCAAAACTGGTAAAAATATTGAGTACAACATCGAATTCGTCCTTCTTGTAATAATTACGCATATCGTGAACGTTGAAATTCAGCTTATTATTAGTAAAGCTATTAGCGTATTGGATACTTTCTTTAGAAAGATCTATGCCTTCAATATTGTATCCCATTTTGTTTATAAATATGGCGTGTCTTCCTTTTCCACAAGCAATATCTAAAAACTTATCGTCTTTATTAGGCATTAAATGGTTTAAAAGGTTTTTCAAAAAAAACTCTGCTTCATCCATATTTCTATCCTTATACAGGAGATGGTAGTAGGGGGTGTTGAACCAAGTGTCGAACCAATTTTTCATTGTTCAAATATAAATTTATTACTGTATTATTTGATTAAATTAGCCCAATGAAAAATAGCACCACAGATAATTTTAATATGATTGCTAAAACGCAATTGGGATTAGAAGAAATATTAGCAGATGAGCTTCGACAATTAGGTGCTCAAGACGTTCAAGTTTTGAATAGAGCTGTAGGTTTTGTTGGCGATTTAGGCTTTATGTATAAGGCTAATTTAAATCTCCGAACAGCTATTCGAATACTTAAGCCAATCTATAAGTTTACTGCTCGTAGAGATGTGGAGTTGTATGAAGAAGCTAAAAAATTGGATTGGTCAAAATACATTAGTGTAGAGAATACTATTGCAGTAAATGCAGCAGTTCATTCGGACTTTTTTAATCATAGTCATTATGTAGCTCTAAAAGTGAAAGATGCTATAGTAGATTACTTTAGAGATTTAACAAAAGGAAGAAGGCCCGATGTTGATACTAAAAACCCCGATGTAAGGATTAACATTCATGTTTCTAATGATAAGTGTACTATTTCTTTAGATAGTTCTGGAGATTCTTTACATAAAAGAGGTTATAGACATGCTACTAATGAGGCGCCAATTAGTGAAGTATTGGCTGCTGGTCTAATTTTATTGAGTGACTGGGATAGGCAAAGTGATTTTCTTGACCCGATGTGTGGTTCAGGAACTATACTTATAGAAGCGGCAATGATTGCATGTAATATTCCACCGTCTTTACATAGAAAGAAATTCTGTTTTATGAACTGGATTGACTTCGATGCTGATTTATGGACAAAGATTAAAGAAGTTTCCATGAATAAGGTAAGTGATTTTGAGGGCAGGATAATTGGTTGTGATAGAGCTTTTGCATCTGTTCGAAAGGCTCAAGATAATGTTAAAGATGCGATGCTTGATGATATTATTGAAATAAAAAGAGCCAATTTTGTTAGAAAGCCAGAGCCTATGCCAAATGGTGGTACTATATTATTTAATCCTCCTTATGGTGAGCGATTGAATGTGGATACTATAGAGTTATACTCACAGATTGGAGATACTTTCAAAAAGAATTATGCTGGTTGTTCGGCTTGGTTAATAACTTCTGATATGGAAGCGGTAAATAATATTCATCTTAAGCATACCCGAAGAATAAAAATATTTAACGGTAAGTTAGAATGTCGCTTTTTAAAATATCAAATGTATGAAGGTTCAAAAAAATTAAGCAAAAAAAAAGCGACTGATTAGGTCGCTTTTTTTATTAATGAATCTTAAAATCCTATTAATTCTTTAGCTTTCTTAATTGATATCTGTTCATCGTTGTAGAAAGCAATAATGTATGAGCCTTCGAAACCTTTCTTGGATACTTTGTTTAGTTTAAGCATAGCACCTTGAATACTAGTGTAAGTGCCAATAGTAAATCGGTGTATGCCTTCAGAGATTTCTGTTTTTTCTACACCTTCTAACTCATTCAACTTACTTAGTTCCACGACATCATTTTTACTGTATATTCCCAATTGTACTTTGAAAATTACATCGCCATATACTGCAGCGTTATCTTCGGTGTAAGCTAAATCCATGTAATCTTTAGCTTCAACGATTTGACCTTCTTTTATCGCTACAACTTTAGAGTTTTCATAACTCATGAAGTATAACTCATTTCTACGTTCTAATGCCTCTTCATATGAGCCATATCCTTCGGTAAATACATGTTTAAAGCCATCTTTACCTTCAAAGACTACTAATTCATCTAGATCATAAAAATCTAAATCAACTTCTTTAAGTACGTCTAGCTGAACTCGGAAAACGATATCTTCAAGAGGTGGTAAATCTTCAAGCTTTGCAGAAGCTCTTCTATTTCTCTCTCTATCCATCTCACTAGATGATACTGTTCTTAAGTCACCTTGTTTGTCTTCTATCACATATACATCTTTGTAGCCACTGTTGAGGAGCTGTTTCTGCTTTTGTCTAGCTTTTAATACATCTTCAAACTCACCTGTGTAGTAAACAGTATAATCACCTTCTAATGTGCTTTTGATGTTAATGATACTCATTAGTCTATTTATTTCAGCTGCTTCAATACCTTCTGCATGTTTTGCAATTTGCAGTTTGTATATAACTTTTGAGCTGAGATCAACATATTGAGCTGGTGTTACAGCATCTTCAAACTCTTTTTGTTGATTATATATTTGTTGGAATACTCTTGGTTTGTAGATATCTACCATTAAGGTATCACCTTGAACATTAACTACTTTCTTGGTTAGTTTAATGAATTTGTCAGTAGGGTATGTATCTTCAAAGTAAGAGTTAGCATCTTTTCTCGATGCGGAGTTAATGTAAGCAAGATATATCGCTTCACTCATTTTGTCTGTTAGTTGAATACCTTCTGCATTAACAACAGCGCCCTTTGGAGTGTTTGCTTCTTTGTCTAAGTAATCTGGTACATTATCGTTGTCAGTATCTATAGGACAGCCTTGAGCATCCACTTCAACACCTCTTGGAGTACCGATACAGAAATCATCAATATCAACTACACCATCTTTATCTTCGTCTTCTCGGTCTAGTTCGTCAAAGTTTACGGCTAAGTAGTCGTCATGAACTTTAGGAATATATTTTTCCTCACAACTGTAACAATGTAGGTCGTATACTATGTGGGCTGAATTGACAAAGTATTTATCTGAAGAACCATTTTCAATATTATCTATATAATCTGTATTGGTGTAGTGGTAAGATGTTCCAACCTTGAAATTTAACCTATCGTTAATTTTAAGGTTTAAACCTAATGATAATGGTATGTCTATACCTTTTTGACTGTAAGCTTCAGAGTTAGCAGGGTCTAGCAACCATTGGCTTAATAAATCTATTTCGTATTCATTATTTGTATTATCATATGAGCCTTTAGAGTCGAATTTAAGGTAAGACAAGCCAAGTCCTACATATGGGGTTAAAAGCTTATTGTTGAATACATTTTTGAAGTTGTAGTTAAATCGAATACCAATAGTATTGATAGTACTCATGAAATTTGTAGGCAATTCATCTTGATTAATACCATCAACACGCACAATACCCTCTTCCATCATGATAGTAGCATCTACATATTCGCTTAGGTTGGCTGATAATCCAATTTGAAAGCCAGACTGACCAATAATCCCAGTATTACGATTGTCGGAAATATCACCTTTAAAGTTAAAATTACCAAATCCGATATGTAATTTGGGTTGCAGTTTGATTTTTTCAGATTTATTGGTAGCCTCCAAAATACCAGATTCAGAGCTGTCAGTATTCGTAGTTTCCGATACCACTGTATCTTGATATTCTAGGGGGATATAGGCTGGGTCTGGGATTTGTGACCATGCTGTAACAGAAAATAATAAAGTTAACAGCGCTGTAGCAATGAATTTTTTCATCGAGATTCTTATTGGTTTTGAACGCTTGTAAAACTAAGAAATTTAGCTTAGAATTAGAAGTTTGGCTTTAGCAAATATTTTGAATAGAAATTATCTATATAATCTACGGCTTCATCTGCTGTATCTACTAGAGTAAATAGGTCTAAATCTTCAGGGCTTATATTTTGTTCTTGTTCCAACATTACATTTTTCATCCAGCTAATTAAACCGCTCCAATAGTTTTTGCCGACCAATACAATTGGAAATGCAGCAATTTTTTGTGTTTGTATGAGAGTAATAGCCTCAAATAGCTCGTCTAAAGTACCCACACCACCAGGCATAACAACGAATCCTTGAGCGTATTTTACGAACATTACCTTCCTCACAAAGAAATAATCAAAATTTATTAACTTATCATTGTCAATATAACTATTTGCTTCCTGTTCAAAGGGTAAATCTATATTTAGACCAACAGATTTACCTTGACCTTTGTGAGCACCTTTGTTTCCTGCTTCCATAATACCAAAACCGCCTCCTGTGATAATTCCATAGCCTTTAGAGGTTAATTTTTCAGCAATATCTTCAGCCATTTTATAATAGGTATTGTCTGCTTTAGTTCGTGCAGAACCAAATATAGATACACATGGACCAATCTTTGATAGTGTTTCAAATGCCTGAACAAATTCAGCCATTATTTTAAAAATTTGCCATGAGTCTTTAGTTTTTATTTCATTCCAATTTTTGTTTTCGAATGCTTTTTCAATTTTTTTCATAATTTATATATGTTAGTTAATTTTTTAATTCTTCTTTCAGAAATGAAGCAGTATAGCCTTCTTTTGAAAGGATAATTTGTTCTGGAGTACCTGTATTTATGATTTCCCCACCTTTACTTCCGCCATCAGGCCCAATCTCTATGATATGATCGGCCATTTTTATAACATCTAGATTGTGTTCAATTACAACTACTGTATTTCCTTTATTTACGAGTTTTTCCAACACTTGTAGTAATACATTTACATCTTCAAAATGCAGTCCTGTTGTAGGTTCGTCAAGAATGTAAAAGGTGTTGCCTGTGCTTCTTTTGGATAACTCGCTGGCAAGTTTAACTCGTTGCGATTCTCCACCTGAAAGGGTAGTAGATTGTTGTCCTAGCTTTATGTACCCTAAGCCAACTTCTGCTAGTGTTTTTATTTGACGATTTATTTTGGGATGATTTTCAAAAAAGCTTAGCGCTTGGTTGATGTTCATATCCAGTATGTCTGCAATTGACTTGCCTTTATATCTTATTTCTAGTGTTTCTCTGTTGTATCGCTTACCATTACAGTACTCACAATCGACATGTACATCGGGCAAGAAATTCATTTCAATTGTTCTTACACCAGCACCTTGACATTCTTCGCATCTGCCGCCAGTCACATTAAAAGAAAACCGTCCTACCTTGTAACCTCTTGCCTTTGATTCTGGATGATTAGCAAATAGGTTTCTTATTTCAGAAAACACACCCGTGTATGTTGCTGGGTTGGAACGTGGAGTACGACCAATTGGAGACTGATCTACTTCTATTACTTTGTCGATATGCTCTAAACCTTTTACGGAATCGTAGTCTAAAGGTTTCTTAACGGCGTTATAAAAGTGTTGATTAAGAATAGGGTAGAGTGTTTCGTTTATCAAAGTGCTTTTCCCACTTCCTGAAACTCCAATTACGCCTATGAATGTTCCTAGTGGAAATTCGGCTGTTACGTTCTTTAAGTTATTACCTCTAGCACCTTTAATTACGATACTTTTATTTGTTCCTTTTCGTCGTTCTGGATTGACATGTATACGTTTTTTTCCCTTGAGATAATCAATGGTCAATGACGATTCCTTTATAAATTTTTCAGCATTACCTTCAGCGATGATTTGTCCGCCATGAATACCTGCGCCTGGTCCTATATCAATAATATGATCAGCAGCCATTATCATATCTTTGTCGTGTTCTACAACAATAACAGAGTTTCCTATATCTCTCAAGTCTTTTAATGAGTTAATCAATTTTTGATTATCTCTTTGGTGTAGGCCAATACTGGGTTCATCAAGAATATATAGGACATCGGTAAGTTGTGAGCCTATTTGAGTAGCTAGTCGAATACGCTGACTTTCACCACCAGATAAGCTTCTAGAAGAACGATTGAGGGATAAGTAGTTTAGTCCTACATCAATAAGAAATTGAACTCTTTTGCGTAATTCTTTAATGATTTCCTTAGCTATTATATTTTGTTTTTCTGAAAGTTTACTTTCTAATTCATTTATCCAACTCTGTAATTCTTCGATATCCATATTGGACACTTCGGCGATGTTTAGACCATCTATTTTAAAAAATAGTGATTCTTTATTTAATCGACTACCTTCACATTCTTTACAGTTTTCTTTTACCATATACTCCGCTGCCCAACGTTTTAATCTTGGAGAAGATGCGTTTTTGAATTGGTCTTCGATGAACGGTATAATGCCTTCAAAATTGATTTTGTAGGTTTTGTTTATCCCTGCTTTTTTAAGTTCAACATTAAAAGATTCTTTTGAGCCATAGAGTATGGCGTCTAATCCTTGTTGAGAAATATCTTTGATGGGTGTAGATAAATTGAAATCGTACTTTTTACCGATTGTTTCAATCTGATTTGTTATCCATGAACTATTGGATTGGGTAATGGGGGCAATTCCTCCTTTTTGGATACTTAATGTATCGTTTGTAATGATTTTATTTAAGTCGATGTTGGACACTATACCTAATCCATTACATTTTTGACAAGCTCCTTTTGGCGAGTTAAAAGAAAAACTATTGGGTTCTGCTTGAGCATAAGAAATACCTGTTTTTGAACACATGAGTTGTCTGCTGAAAAAACGTTCTTTATTAGTGTCTATATCTAGTGTCATCATCAACCCATTGCCATATTTCATAGCCGTTTCTATGGATTGTTTTATACGTTTTTCATTTTCTTTCTTAATCACAAGTTTATCAACCACTATTTCAATATCGTGTGTCTTGAAACGGTCTAATTTCATGCCTGGTGAAATTTCTCTCAATTCACCATCTACACGGACTCTTAAAAACCCTTGCCTTGCGGTTTGTTCAAATAACTCTCTATAATGCCCTTTTCTGGATCGAATTACTGGAGCAAGGATTATTGTTTTTTGTTGTTTTAGTTCTTTAAGGATAATAGATTGAATTTCTTCATCTGAGTAAGAAACCATCTTTTCACCAGTATTATAAGAGTATGCATCCGATGCTCTAGCATAAAGAAGTCGTAAAAAATCATAAATTTCTGTTATGGTACCTACGGTTGAACGTGGATTTTTACTCGTTGTTTTTTGCTCAATAGATATGACTGGCGACAAGCCACTAATTTTGTCAACTTTAGGTCGTTCTAGTCCGCCAAGGAATTGTCTAGCATAGGCGGAAAATGTTTCTATATATCTTCTTTGTCCTTCAGCATATATAGTGTCAAAAGCTAGAGAAGATTTGCCACTACCACTAAGTCCTGTAATGACTACCAACTCATTACGAGGAATAGATACATTGACATTTTTAAGGTTATGTTCTTTCGCTCCAAAAACATGAAGCATTTCTTTTGATTTACTCATTAATTAGGCTTGTGTCAGCTTGTGTTAAGTTATTTTGAGAGGTGTAGTTACCTTTCTGAGGAATCTCAATATAGTATTTTTTTTTCAATTTATTGTTAAGATAGCTTTCACGAAGCCAAGGATTATGAAGTTTGAGTATTTTATAGTTAATGCCGTATTCTCTAGAAAAATCTGCCCAACTACTAACAGTAGAGTCTACCATGACTGTATAGGTAGGGATGTTTTCATACAAATCTTCTGTTCTTAGTTGAAATCCATATTTCTTAGGGTTTTCTATGATTTCTTTTATGGCTAAAATTCTAAATACGTATCTTGAGGTTTCGTTATTGAGTAACAAATCATAATATGTGTATGATTTCTGACGATTCATCTGCTTTTGTAGCCCTGTTCTTCCCATATTATATGCTGCAGCGGCTAAGGTCCAACTACCAAACTTACTTTTTGCTGAAGATAAAAAATCACAAGCAGCCTGAGTTGATTTCTGAATATGATAGCGTTCATCTACTTCAGTGTTGACTTCTAAATTAAATTCTTTAGCTGTAGATTTCATAATTTGCCAAAATCCTTTTGCTCCAGCTGGAGAAGTGACATTTTCCAAACCACTTTCTATTAGAGCTAAATACTTGAAGTCGTCAGGGAGATTATTTTTTTTCAATATGGGTTCTATAATAGGAAAATACTTAGCAGCTCTTTTATGTAACAGTAGGGTATTGGATTGCCAATAGGTATTTTTTAATAACTCTTTGTCGTAGCGTTCCCAGATATCTGGGTTTTCTAATGGTACTCTTTCATTGGCAAAATAGATGTTTGACGAGGGCTTGGGAAGAGCAAAGATGCTGTACTTCTCTTTAAGGTTTTCAAGAACTAAAATATTGTCCGAATGTTCTTTTGATGAGAAGCTAAAGATGAAAACTATTGAAAATAAAACAAAAACAGTGGCGAGATAAGGAATGTGTTTTTTCATTTAAAAAGGGCTTTTGAAATATTTAAATAATTCGGCTTCTTGGTCTTTTTCTGATACTATTGGATTGTCAATACCCCAATTGATGTTCAATTGTGAGTCATTCCACAATATAGCTCCTTCAGATTCTTTGGAATAGGGGCCAGTGCATTTGTAACAAAATATGGTATTATCTTCTAGCGTAACAAAGCCGTGTGCAAATCCTGGTGGTATCCAAAACTGTGTTTTGTTTTCCCCACTAAGTATTATACTTTGGTGTTTACCATAAGTAGGAGAGTGTGGGCGTATGTCAACAGCAACGTCTAGTACACTGCCTTGAATAACACGTACCAATTTACCTTGTTCAAAGGGAGGTGCTTGAAAGTGTAAGCCTCTTAGTACTCCTTTTTGAGATAGGGATTGATTGTCTTGAATAAATGTTAGGTCTAGTCCCTTTTTATTAAACGCAGCTTTGTTGTAGCTTTCATAAAAATAGCCTCTTTCATCACTAAAAACCCTAGGTTCTATGATGACTAATCCTTCTATGTCTGTTGTTTTAAATTCCATTTTTCAATAAGGGATAAAGATACAAAACCTCTCACAATAAAACTTTAATAAATAGATTTAAAGTATATTTGCCGTTCATAAAATTTAACTGAGATGAAAAAATTGTTTTTACCCCTCATTTTAATAATGGGAATAACTAGCATTAATGCACAAAATTTAAACACAGAAATGGAAAAAGTAAGTTACAGTTTGGGTGTCAACGTAGCCAAAAGCGTTAAAAATCAAGGACTAGAAAGTATTGACTCTGAGGCTATTGCTCAAGCATTTACTGATGTATTTGAAGGAAATGAGTTGAAAATATCTGAACAAGAATCTAATGTTATTCTTCAAGAGTATTTTGGAAAATTGGCTCAGAAAGCTCAATCTCAAAATGTAGAAGCAGGACAGAACTTTTTAGCTGAAAATGCTAAAAGAGACGGTGTAGTAACTACTGCAACAGGTTTGCAATACGAAGTATTGACTGAAGGTTCAGGCGACTCTCCAAAAGAGACGGATCAAGTGACGGTTCATTATCATGGTACTTTAATTGACGGTACTGTATTTGACAGTTCTGTTGAGAGAGGTCAACCAGCTACTTTTCCAGTAAATGGTGTTATCCCGGGTTGGGTAGAGGCTTTGCAATTGATGAATCCAGGTGCTAAGTTCAAATTATTCATTCCTTCTAATCTTGCTTATGGTGAGAGAGGTGCAGGTGGTGCTATTGGACCAAATGCTACTCTAATTTTTGAAGTAGAATTAATTTCTATTGGTGGATAAATTAGTCACTAAACAATTATAAACTAAAAAAGCCCCGCATTTGCGGGGCTTTTTATTTAAAGTCTTATGCGATTACATATGAATAACTTCATCGTAAGCAGCAGCAACAGCTTCCATCACGGCTTCACTCATGGTAGGGTGTGGATGAACCGCTTTTAAGATTTCGTGCCCTGTAGTTTCAAGCTTACGTGCTACTACAGCTTCGGCAATCATTTCGGTTACGTTGTAACCAATCATGTGACAACCTAGCCATTCGCCATACTTAGCATCGAAAATAACTTTTACAAAACCGTCTTTATGTCCAGCAGCAGAGGCTTTACCAGATGCAGAGAATGGGAATTTACCCACTTTAACATCATAACCAGCTTCCTTTGCAGCCTTTTCAGTATAACCTACAGAAGATATTTCTGGTGAACAATAGGTACAACCAGGAATATTACCGTAGTCTAAAGGTTCAGGATTGTGTCCTGCTATCTTTTCTACACATATAATACCTTCAGCAGAAGCTACGTGAGCTAGTGCTTGGGTTGGCAATACATCACCGATGGCATAATATCCAGGCATATTCGTTTGGTAGAAGTCGTTCACTAAAATTTTACCTTTATCTGTTACGACTCCTACATCTTCTAAGCCTATGTTTTCAATATTAGCGGTGATACCTACTGCAGAAAGAACAACATCACATTCCATAGTTTCTTCGCCTTTCTTTGTTTTAACGCTTACTACACAGCCCTTGCCAGAGGTATCAACGCTTTCAACAGAAGAATTAGTCATTACCTTAATACCAGATTTTTTGAATGAACGAGCTAATTGCTTAGATACATCTTCGTCCTCAACAGGAACTATGTTTGGCATGTATTCAACAACAGTTACATCAACACCCATAGCATTATAGAAGTAAGCAAACTCAACACCAATAGCACCAGAACCCACAACAACCATTTTAGATGGTTTTTTGTCTAAAGTCATAGCTTTTCTGTAGCCTACAATTTTTTTGCCGTCTTGCGGAAGATTTGGCAGCTCTCTTGAACGAGCACCAGTAGCAATGATAATATTTGATGCATTGTATTCAGATGTTTTACCATCAGCGTCAACAACATCAATTTTTTTACCAGCTTTTACTTTAGCTGTTCCCATTATCACTTCTATCTTATTCTTTTTCATTAAGAAGTCAATACCTTTACTCATTCCATCTGCAACGCCTCTAGAACGTTTTACAACAGAAGAAAAATCAGCATCAGCATCTTTTACATTAATTCCATAATCTTCAGCGTGTTTGATATATTCAAAAACTTGTGCAGATTTTAAAAGGGCTTTAGTTGGAATACAACCCCAATTTAAGCATACACCTCCAAGAGATTCCTTTTCTACGATAGCAGTTTTTAACCCTAATTGTGAAGCGCGAATAGCAGTAACATATCCACCAGGTCCACTTCCTATTACAATGACATCAAAATTCATATTTTATTGTGTTTTAAATCGGTGACAAATCTAATAAATTCTAAAACAGAAACCGAAGTTATTTGCCCAAATAACAACATTTTAAAAAGTCATAATCTCAATAGCTGTTTTAAAATAAATTTAAGGTAAGATAATTTGGCTTTAACTAGCGATGTTTTTCTTCTCAAATATATTCTTTTAAGAGAGCGTTTTTGAATTATGTTTTTCTCTAGCTTTTTGATTCTGTTGTTAGGCGTGATTAAATCGTCTAAAGGATAGCCTAAACTCTTAATTTCGTGTCTTAATAGGTAGCTAAGTTCTTGTATTTGATTTGGAGTAAATACTTTTTTGTATTTATCGACATGAAAATCATTGAGAGATTTATGAGAGTCTTGGTGGTATTTTTCTGATTCAGAGTTTTCAAATAGCTTTTCATCTGATTCATCGAGCATTTTTTCTTCAAATTCAAAGCCAATATGTTGGGCTATTTTTGTCAACCATATTTTACTTTCACTTACAAGTTCTTCGTATTTTACCTGTAAGATATTTTCCTTATCGTTAATAGCCTCAAATCTTTCATTATAAGCTTTTATAACATTTACTGTTTCTATAATAAATTTATCGCTGTACGATGATGAATGCCAACGACTATAATAGGAAGAGCAAATTGCTAGAGGATGTCTTTTAAGAAAAATAAATTTTGCTGTTTTGAAACGTCTTTTTAAATAGCCGTAATAGAATAGGTTAGTTGGTGTTTTCTCTCCTAAGAAACTAGCTTTAGAATTCGTTATGTTTTCAAATAAATACCTTACTGATACTGAAAAAGATTCAACGTTCTTTGGGTTAAATTTATTTGAGTTATTATTTTCTCTATTTTTTTCTATTTGATTAAAGATATACTTTTGTCTTAGTGGAGTGATTTTTCTCCATTTCAAAGTGCCTAACAAAGGAAACATCCAACTTTCATTGATTACTTCCACATCCGAATGGTTGTTTAATTTTTGTCCAAGTGTTGTGCTACCAGAACGAGAGAAGGATAGGATGAAAAAATAGTTTTTCATAATTAAAGCTAATATCAGAAAAAAATTAAATAAAAGATATTTCTCAAAAATGATTTTTTTTAAAGTATTGAATTATCAGATAGAAACTACTATTTTCCGATGCAGAAATTAGAAAAAATATTTTCTAAAAGATCGTCAGAAGAAATTTCACCTGTAATCTCGCCAATATGGTGAAGCGCTTGACGGATATCCATAGCTAAGAAATCGCCGCTGATACCACCGTTCAGTCCATCAATTGTTTTAACAATATTTTCTAGGGACAGATTTAGTGCCTCAAGGTGCCGATTATTACTTACTAAAGTGCTATTTCCTAAAGATGATGTGTTCACGAGGTCGATCATTTTTTGGGAAAAAGCTTCAATACCTTTTTTATGCTTCGCTGATATGAATAATGCCTGTGGTAGCTTTTCCTTGATTTCAGTATTCAAATCTATTTTGTTGACTACCAATAATGGCTCTTTTAATCCTTTCTCTTTTAGTAACTCCAATTCTTTCAGTTGAGTGTCTAAGCTTTGAGTGGCATCAATGATAAAAATTATTATTTGAGCTTCTAAAGCTTTTTCTACCGCTTTTTGAATACCTATTTTTTCTATAGTGTCTTGGGTTTCTCGCAATCCGGCAGTGTCAATAAATCGGAATTGTATTCCGCCCATTATAATAACATCTTCTATTGTATCACGTGTAGTACCTGCTATTTCAGATACAATAGCCCTTTCCTCATTGAGTAAGGCGTTGAGAAGGGTAGACTTGCCTACGTTTGGTTGACCAACTATGGCTACTGGCACACCATTTTTTAAGACGTTACCAATAGCAAATGAGTCGATTAGGTTTTGAATAACTGTTTTAATCTTAATCAGAAGATTATTAAATTTTTCTCTATCAGCAAATTCTACATCTTCCTCACCAAAGTCAAGCTCTAGCTCTATAAGTGCAGCAAAATTGATAAGCTCCTCTCTAAGCCCTTTAAGTTCGTTAGAAAAACCACCTCGCATTTGATGCATGGCCACTTGGTGTGCTGACTCACTTTCAGAAGCTATCAAATCGGCTACGGCTTCTGCTTGTGATAAATCCATCTTACCGTTGGCAAAAGCTCTCAATGTAAATTCACCTGCCTTTGCCATTCTAGCACCAGCACCGATAAATAATTGTATCAATTGATTTTGGATATATACAGATCCATGACAAGAAACTTCTATGACATCTTCACCAGTGTACGAATGTGGATTGCGGAAAACACTAACCACAACTTCATCTAATATTTTGTTTTCTTTTCGGATAGTACCAAAATGTAGAGTGTGACTATCTACTTTAGTTAAGTCCTTATTCGTAAAAAATTGATTGCAAATATGAATAGCTTCACAACCAGAAAGTCGAATTACAGAAATAGCACCTTGACCAGAAGAAGTTGCTAAGGCACAAATAGTATCATTGTTGATAAACATTTGACAAAGATAGAAAGTCTTTTGCTTTTTTGTTTTCCTAATCCATATTTCATTTTAAATTTGCATCGAAATAAATACAATTACAAAAATGAGCGTATTAGTAAATAAAGATTCTAAAGTTATTGTTCAAGGTTTTACTGGAAGTGAAGGTACTTTTCACGCTGGTCAAATGATAGAGTATGGAACAAATGTTGTTGGTGGTGTAACACCTGGCAAGGGAGGTCAAACACATCTGGATAGACCTGTTTTTAATACTGTTGTAGAAGCAGTAGAAAAAGTAGCCGCTAATACTTCTTTGATTTTTGTACCTCCAGCTTTTGCGGCAGATGCCATTATGGAAGCAGCAGCAGCAGGAATAAAAGTGATAATTTGTATTACGGAAGGAATTCCTACTAAAGATATGATTACGGTCAAAGAATACCTTTCTGATAAAGATTGTCGTTTGGTTGGTCCAAATTGCCCAGGGGTAATTACTCCGGTTGAAGCAAAATGCGGTATTATGCCAGGATTTGTATTTAAATCTGGTAGGATAGGTGTTGTTTCAAAGTCAGGAACATTGACTTATGAAGCTGCTGACCAAGTGGTTAAGGCAGGAATGGGAATTTCTACTGCAATCGGTATTGGTGGCGATCCAATTATTGGAACTACCACTAAAGAGGCTGTTGAATTGCTAATGAATGACTCAGAAACTGATGCAATTATTATGATTGGTGAAATAGGTGGTCAGTTAGAGGCAGACGCTGCACATTGGATAAAAGCGAACGGTACTAAGCCAGTAGTTGGTTTTATAGCTGGTCAGACTGCTCCAAAAGGTAGAACTATGGGGCATGCAGGTGCAATTGTTGGTGGTGAAGATGATACGGCTGAAGCTAAAATGAGAATCCTTAGTGAATGTGGTATCCATGTTGTAGCATCTCCAGCTAAAATTGGCGCTAAGATGGCTGAATTGATGCGCGTAAACGCATAAAACAGAATATAAAAAATACTAGAAAAGACGCTTTTAGCGTCTTTTTTATTGGAATACTATTATTTTAGCATTTAAATATTTGAAACAATGAAATTATTAGAAGGTAAAACAGCCATTATTACAGGTGCATCAAGAGGAATAGGTAAGGGAATAGCTTTGACTTTTGCTAAGCAAGGAGCTAACATTGCTTTCACCTACCTATCATCGGAAGAAAAAGCAAAAGCACTAGAAGAAGAGTTATCAGCTTTTGGAATAAAAGCAAAAGGCTTTAAGTCAGACGCTTCACAATTTGATGCTGCTCAAGACTTAGCTGATAATGTAATGGAAACTTTTGGCACTATAGATGTATTGGTTAATAATGCTGGTATTACGAAAGATAACTTGCTAATGCGCATGAGTGAAGAAGATTTTGATACAGTAATGGAAGTCAATATGAAATCTATATTCAACCTAACTAAGGCTGTGCTAAGACCTATGCTTAAACAACGTTCTGGTTCTATCATTAATATGAGTTCGGTAGTTGGTGTAAAAGGTAATGCAGGACAAGCTAATTATTCGGCTTCAAAAGCAGGTATTATTGGTTTTTCTAAATCTACGGCTTTAGAACTAGGCTCTAGAAATATCCGTTGTAATGTTATTGCTCCTGGATTTATTGAAACAGAAATGACAGCTAAACTCGATGAAAATATTGTAAAAGGTTGGACAGATAGTATTCCGCTTAAGCGAGGAGGATCACCTGAAGATATTGCTAATGCTACGGTATTTTTAGCTTCCGATATGTCATCATATATTTCAGGGCAAGTGTTAAATGTTTGCGGAGGAATGTTGACTTAATGAGTTACATTACTACAGAATGGTCAATGCTATGGATTGTGGGCTGTATCGCTCTTTCCTACGCTATGTCTTATGTTCTGTATAAAAAGGGCGTATTCAAATCTAAATTATATTTGAGAAGACTGTTGTTTGCACTTCGTTTTGCAACTCTTTTTTTATTGACCTTTTTACTGCTCAAGCCTTACATTAACCAATTTATTACTCACAAAGAACAGCCTATAATTCTTTTTGGTGTTGATAATTCATCATCACTCGTTGCTCATGCCGATAGTGCTTATTACAAAAATGAATTTGTAAATGAACTGAATAGTTTGAAAGCCGAATTTGAGGAAGATTTTCAAATAGAATTATATGCTTTTGGTGAGAAAGTTGAAAGAAACCCTATTTTTGATTTTAAGGATAGAAAAACGAATTTATCCGACTACATAAACGAAATATCAGATGTGTATTCTAATCGCAATGTTGTGGCTAATGTTATTGCGTCTGATGGTATATACAATTCAGGCTCTAATCCTTTATATGCTATTTACCTTTTTAATGCACCGCTATACACTTTATGCTTAGGTGATACTCTAGCACAGAAAGATATAGAACTTACAGCAGTCTCGTATAATGAAATTGCTTATTTGGGTAATTCTTTTCCAATAGAAGCTACTGTATTGACTCAATTTTCTAAAGGTGAAACTCTTGAGTTAAGTGTTTATGAGGGAGATGTTTTGCTAGATAAAAAAACAACCGTTGTCAATCTTGATGATGAAGTTCATTCCTTTGATTTTAGACTCAATGCTCAAAGTGTAGGTGTGCATAATTACAGGCTTGAAGTAAAGCAGATTAAAGGGGAACAAAATACCTCCAACAATACACAAAATATTTTCATTGATGTATTGGAAAGTAAGCAGAAGATACTTCTACTTTCTGACATTTCTCATCCTGATATTTCTGCCCTAAGTAAAGCTATTCAAAGTAATGAAAATTACGAGATAATTGTACAAAATACAGATGAGTTTGACGGCGATTATAGCCCTTACAGTTTGCTTATTGCTTTTCAGCTTAATGTGATAGATGCTAATATACCTACCTTTTACTTCATAGGTAACTCAAGTCAATCCTTATCATTGGATTGGTTTACATTCAAACCTTTGAAATCATCACTTAATGAGGTAAGCCCAGATTTCAATTCTTTTTCTTTATTCTCATTAAGCCAAAAATGGAATTTATGGATAGAAGAATTGCCACCATTATATAGTCCATTAGCTGAATACACCTTTAATTCAGAACATCATCATCTTTTTACTCAAAATGTATTGGGAATTGAGACCTCTAATCCTATTCTTTCTTTCAGTAAACAGAACGGATACAGACAGGCAATTTGTGCTACTGAAGGTTTATGGAAATGGCGAATGTACGAGTATCTCAAAACAGATGATCATAAGCTCTTTGATGAACTAATTAACAAGAGTATTCAGTTCTTATCAGTTAAAGAAGATAAACGTCCTTTTAGGTTGCGTCATGATAAGCTTGTTTATGAGAATGAAATCTTATTAATTGAAGCAGATTTATATGATGCCAATTATGAGTTGGTTAATAGTGCAGAAGTCAGCATCTTAATAAGCGATGAAAAAGGAAATGAGTATAATTATTCGTTCAATAAAACAGCTATTAATTATTCTCTTGAATTGAATCAGTTAAATGTAGGGAATTATAATTATCAAGCTAAGGTTATATTTAACGGTAAGGAACTAATCAATAAGGGTAAATTTTCTATTCTTCCTTTGGAATTGGAAAAAATTCATACTCAGGCAAAACCTCAATTCCTTTTTGCTTTGTCACAAAAATATAGTGGCAAATCTTATAATAAATCTCAATTTTCTGATTTAAAAAGTGAACTATCCACAATAGAATCTCTAAGTATAAGTTATAAAGAAGAATCACAAAGTGATTTCATTAACTTGAAATGGATTTTCACTTTATTATTTGTATTTTTGGCACTAGAGTGGTTCATAAGAAAAAGAAACACTAATATTTAACAATTCAAAATAAAACAAAATGTTTGAAAACAACGATTCGGGTGGATTTAACCCTAAACTTCCTAGATTTTTTGTGCTAGGTTTTGCAGCAATAATCTTCCTTTTGATAACTGGTGGAAATATGTTTTACACTGTTAACCCAGGTGAAAAAGCGGTAATATTTAAGCGTTTTGGAGGCGGTCTAGATAAAGATTTAGTTGTCCCTCAAGGTTTTCATTTTATAGCACCTTGGAATAAGGTTTACATCTACAATGTTAAAATTCAAGAGGATTATGAAGCTATGGAAGTACTATCGAAAAATGGTCTTTCTATAAAGGTAGATTTATCTTTCCGATTTACGCCTAATACTGCTGAGCTAGGATACTTACACGACTTAGTTGGTGAAGATTACTTAGAAAGTATTATTCGACCAGAAATCCGTTCTGTCACCAGAGAGGTTATTGGTGAGTATTTGCCAGAAGAATTGTATTCTACTAAAAGAGAAGAAGTGGAAGACAAGATTTTTGAGATTACGTCTAAATCTGTTGCAGATAAATATGTCTTTTTAGATGCTATACTTATTCGAGATGTAACTTTACCTAAGACCCTTCAAGCAGCTATTGAGAATAAGTTAAGACAAGAGCAAGAAGCCTTAGAGTATGAGTTCAAACTATTGAAAGAATCCAAAGAGGCAGAAAGAAAACGTATCGAAGCTGAAGGTATTTCAGATTTCCAGCGTATCGTAACCAAAACGATTACGCCTCAACTACTTAAATGGAAAGGTATTGAAACGACTCAAGAGTTGTCAAAATCGCCTAACAGTAAAGTAATTGTTATTGGAAATGGTGATGGTGACCTACCAATCATACTTGGTGGTGACAAATAATAGAGTGCTAATTTAACCTATAGAATAATGAGAAAGATATTAATTTTAATGAGTTTTGTATTGCCTGTAGCCCTAATGGCGCAAACTAGACCTGCTCCAAAAAAAGCGGTTGATAGGAAACCTGCTACAAAAGATAACATAAGACAAGAAAAACCAACAGTTTATTCTTATATGATAATGGAAGTAGTAGAAGTAAAGTCCAAAAAAGAGCCTACGGTTTTGCAATTTAAGTTCGAGTCATTAGACAGGAGAATTTCTGATAAATACCAAAATAGTTTTAAAAATGTTAAGACTGTTATCGATGCACTAAATAAATTAGGGCAAAGAGGATGGGAATTAGTTAGCGTTGAAAATAGACGTTATTTTCTCAAAAATAAGTTTGTCGCTAAAAAGCCTTAAAAACCATAATCATTTAAAGCCTCTTTTTAGAGGCTTTTTTTTATGAATAAATATTCCGAAAAAATAGTTGTAGCATGGGGTGAGGCTATCTCTGGAAATACTGAAATTAGAGATTGGTTAATGAAAAATAATTACCCTGAATTGGGTTTGTTTTGCCATGCCCTTTACTTCGACAAAAGTGCTACGGATTGGCTCATGAAGAATGCACCTCACTTATTGGCTATGATAAAAGGAGTAGAGGGCAAGAAAGATGCTCTTCGTTGGTTAGAGCTCAATGGCTTTCATTTATTAGCTAAAGTAGCTAAGGCTGCTGATAACGATAAAGAGCAGATGCGATGGCTCATGCTTAACGATAAACTCTTTGGTGTTCTTGCTCAACGTATAAAAACGGTTAAAGACGATATCGAAGAAGCTAACAATGATGTACACCGTTGGGGGTATGAGTAAATTTATTTTCTCAACTTCTTCAGTTCAGTGAGTTTATCTCGAAGTTTTACTGCTTCAATAAAATCTAAGTCTTGAGCTGCATTTTCCATTTGCTTTTTAGTGTTCTTTATGGCTTTTTCTAAAGTCTTAGGATTAGAATAATCTTCTTGGCTTTCAGCAGCCATACTCATACCTTCTTTTATAGCGTAAGGGTTTAGTTTTTTGGCTAATTCATTGTCCTTTTTCTTCTTTAATGGAGTAGGAACTAGTCCGTTTTCAGTATTGTAGGCGATTTGTTTTTCTCTACGTCTATTTGTTTCATCTATGGTAAGCTTCATAGAGCGAGTAACCTTATCGGCATACATAATTACTAATCCATTGACATTCCTGGCGGCTCTTCCGGCTGTTTGAGTAAGAGAACGTTCAGAACGTAAAAAGCCTTCTTTATCGGCATCTAAAATGGCTACTAAGCTAACTTCCGGTAAGTCCAAGCCTTCTCTTAATAAATTGACACCCACCAATACATCAAAAAGCCCTTCTCTCAATTCGTGTAATATTTCGACACGTTCAAGAGTATCTACATCGGAGTGTATGTATCGGCAACGTATTTCAAAGCGTGTGAGGTATTTAGTCAATTCTTCTGCCATTCGCTTAGTAAGGGTAGTAACAAGAGTTCGTTCATCTTTATCTACTCTCAATTTTATTTCTTCTAGTAAATCATCTATCTGATTGAGTGATGGTCTAACATCTATCTTTGGGTCTAATAATCCCGTTGGTCTAATGACTTGCTCTGCTACTACTCCTCCTGATTGCTCTAATTCATAGTCGGCAGGGGTAGCGCTGACATAAATGAACTGATTATTGATAGTTTCAAATTCCTCAAACTTCAAAAGTCGATTGTCCATAGCGGCAGGCAAACGAAAGCCGTAATCTACTAGGTTTTCTTTACGAGAACGGTCGCCACCAAACATGGCTCTTATCTGAGGTAAAGTCACGTGACTTTCATCAATTACGGTTAAGAAATCATTAGGAAAATAGTCTATCAGACAGAAAGGACGTGTTCCTGGCATTCGCCCATCAAAGTAACGAGAATAGTTTTCTATACCTGAACAATAGCCGAGTTCTCGAATCATCTCTAGGTCGTAATTGACTCTTTCATCCAAACGCTTGGCTTCTAATTTTCTATCAGTATTATGTAAGAATTGCACTTGATCCATCAAATCATCTTGAATCTGATGTATAGCACTTTGAATTCGGTCTTTAGAGGCAACAAATATGGTAGCTGGAAAAATACGTAGGTACTTGAATTTCTCAATTACCAAATTATTTACAGGATCAAAACTTTCTATTTCTTCAATCTCATCGCCCCAAAAATGAATTTTATAAGCTATATCAGCATATGCAGGAAAAACAGAAACCGTATCTCCCTTGACCTTAAAATTGCCCCTTTCAAATTGTATGTCCGATCGAGAGTATAAAGAAGTTACCAATTGATTGAGTAGCTTATTTCTACTTATTTTTTGTCCAGCCTCAATTTCAATAACGTTGTTGTTAAATTCTTCAGGGTTTCCGATGCCATAAATGCAAGAAACAGAGGCTACCACTATGATGTCTTTTCTTCCAGATAAAAGGGTAGAGGTAGTGCTTAATCGTAATTTTTCAATTTCTTGATTTATTGATAAATCTTTTTCAATATACGTTCCGCTACTAGGAATATATGCCTCTGGTTGGTAATAGTCGTAGTAGGATACAAAATATTCGACTGCATTGTGTGGAAAAAACTGTTTGAACTCACTATACAATTGAGCGGCAAGGGTTTTATTATGACTGAGTATTAGAGTTGGCTTTTGAACCTCTTTTATAACGTTGGCAACAGTAAACGTTTTACCAGAACCGGTAACCCCTAAAAGTGTTTGATGACTTTCGTTGTTGTCAATACCCTCAACGAGTTGTTTTATGGCAGATGGTTGATCTCCTGTAGGCTTAAAATCCGATACTATTCTGAATCCCATTTAAAGGGTGTTAAGCTGTTTCAATTTATCTTTTAATGAATCTATTTCAGCTTTTCCATTCTCTATTTTCTTTTCTATTTGAGACTTGAGTTTGTCTGCACCTTTTGAAGCGCCAAAGAAAGAGATATTGGTTTCGTATTGATTGACTTCCTTTTGAAGGTCATTGATTTTGTTTCTGACAAACTGCTTTTCTTTGTCAATTGCAAATGGATCAGACTTTGATTTTAAGTTTTGCAATTTGTTGTTGAACTTAATGTCATTCAACTCTTTTTTATCCACTTTCATTTGCTTGTACAAGCTGTCAATGGATTTTCTAAATTCATCTTCAATCTTGGTTTTATCCCTAGGAACATCACCTAAGTTTCGCCATTCTTTTTGAAAATTATCTAGAGTGTTCAAGTTTTCTTTCTTATCCTCAGAAAGTTTGAAGTCACTTACTTTTTTCAAGTAGTCTTTTTTCTTATTTAGATTATCGGCTTTTTCTTTATCTAGTTCTTTGAAGAAACTTTTTTTACTGTTATAAAAGTTGTCAAGGGCTGTTCTAAATCTTTTCCAGATTTTATCGGATTGTGATTTGGGTAAATAACCGCTTTTTTTCCAATCTTCTTGTAGCTTGATAGCCTTTTCAGATTTTAACTTCCAGTTAGCATCAGAATTAACCAATTCTTCAGCCTTCTCACACAAGCTTATTTTTTGGTGTAAGATATGTTTGTTTTCTTCTTTTTTTCCTTTGTAAAAGTCATTTTTCTTAGCGTAAAAGTTAGAAAGTGTTTCTCTAAGAAGTTTCCAAGCAGCCTTATTATCTTCTTTGCTCATTGGTGCTTGTTTCTTCCATTCAGCCTCTAACTCTTGAGCTTGAGTTGTCAAGTTATTCCATTCGTTGTGTGATTTAACCTCTTTGTCTGAAAGGGCGGCAATCTTTTCACAAATTTTGGATTTATTCTCAAAGGCTTGTTTCCCTTTTTCTTTGAGCTCCAGAAAATGCTCGTTTCTTTTCTTATGGAGTTTGTGTGTTGCTGTCTTAAAGCGTTCCCATACTTCTTCTCTTAGTTCTCTTTTTACAGGGCCTACTTCTTTCCATTTTTCGTGCAGGTTTTGTAAATCTGAATGAACCTTATTAATGGACTTTTCACTTATTAAGGCTTCTGCTTCTTCGCACATTGAAACTTTTTGTTTTAGATTTCTATCAAAATCCAAGTCCCTTAATTCGTTATTGATTTTTATAAAATCATAGAATTTTTCAACCTGATGATGGTATGATTTCCAGATGTCATTTCGATAGCCAATACCTACTTCTCCAGTAGAACGCCATTTATCTTGTAAGGCTCTAAACCTTTCAAAAGTTTCTTTAATGGTTTCTTCATCCTTTATTATGCTCTCAATATCTTTGATGATTTGAGATTTTATCTTGAGATTTTTGGCAAAATCTAATTCTAAGTTTTCTCTGTATTCTGCTTTTTTCTTGCGGAATTCTCCAAATATTTTTTTAAAATCTTTTTCTAATGGATGAATGAATTTATATTCTTCTTCAACACCTTCATTTTTTAAATATTCTTCTTTATGAAGTTCTTTTTCTGTGTTTATCTTTTTGTAGAAAACAGCTTTTATAGCATCAACACTTTTGGCTACAGAATAAATATTATCAATTTTAATTAATTCTGAAACTTGCTGATGTAATTCTTCAGCAGTAAATGTATTGTAATCAACTTCTTGAGTAGGGGTTTCTTCTGTTATTTCTTCATTAACAAGTTCTGTTTCAACCTCTTTTGATTCTTCTACCATCTTATTGTTAGATTAGATTTCTGCAAATTTAACTTAAAAACTTTAATAAGTGTAATTTTTACGATTCCATATAAACCATGATTCATCAGCTTGTATTTCTAGCATTTCTTTACCATTTTTTATGGTACACTTTTTTTCTTTACCAAAAGATAAAAATCGACTTTCTAAAGGATTATAAACTAAATCATAAAGAAAATGTTTATCGGTTAAAAATTGGTAGGGTATTAATGGATATTTATCCGTATCAGGATGTGTTCCTAGAGGAGTGCAGTTGATAATAATTTGATACTCTTCAAGACATTTTTTATCTATATCAGTGTAATCAAAAGATGAGCCTCTCGATACAATTTGATAGTCTAATTCTAAAACATTAAGAGCGTAAATAATAGCTTTTGTTGCTCCACCGTTGCCAAGTATTAATGCTTTTTTATGATAACTTTTCTTTACCTTTTTAAAAGAGTTAAGAAACCCTATGTAGTCGGTATTGTAGCCAATAAACTTTTGTCCTTTCCTTTTAACACAATTAACTGCTCCAATAGCTTTAGCTTCTTTGCTTAATTCATCTAGGTAAGGGATAATAGCTTCTTTGTGTGGGATGGTGACATTAAACCCTTTTAAAGTTAATAGTTTTTTTGAGCTGAATAATTCTTCTAAACTTGAGTTTTCAAGGTTTAAATACTCTGTGTTTTTAATGTTCTCTAGTTTGAATTTTTTCTCAAAATATATTTTTGAAAAAGAATGTCCAAGAGGATAGCCGATAAGTCCAAACGAAATCATTTACTCTTGTTTGGCTAAATATTCTACGACTATAATTGAAAGTACACCGATAAGCATAAATACGAGAACGAATATTTCATTTAGCCCCCATACGCTAGGAAGATAGCGTTCGTAACCCAACAGTAATGGCTCGCCATGTCTGTCAATTACCTCATTACTAAAGATTTCCTTTTTCCATGGCCATATAATACTTAATGATCCAAAGACAAAGCCTGTAAGCAGAGCTAGTGTTGCATCGTGGTATTTGTTAAATACCCATGAAATGATATTTGAAAATGAGATTAAACCAACAACAGATCCAATCAAAAAGATGATGAAGTAAATTAGTAATTCGAAATTTGGACTTGTTAAGAATGTGGTAAGGTTGCCGCTAGCTAGAGCTTGAACAAATTCTGATATACTATTTATAGATTTTACCATTAGCAAGTGGTAATTGCCCATTAACATCAAAATATAAGAACCAGAAAGACCGGGTAAAATCATGCCGCATATACCAATTAAACCACAAATGAAAATGTAAAAATAGGAGGAGTCTTCAGTTGGAGATGGCGATACAAATGATATAGTTAAGGCTATTATTGTCCCAAGTATAAGGATTAAGATGATTTTCCAATTCCATTCTTTTACTTTTAGTCCAACATAGTAAACCGATGCTAATACTAAACCGAAGAAATAAGCCCAGGTATGTGCAGGGAATTCTATAAGTAGGTAATCAAACAGTTTAGCTAAACTTAAAATGCTAACAACAATACCTAGTATAATGGGCACTAGAAAATTTAAGTTTAACTGAGAGTGTAAGGCTTGAAACTGACCTTTTACAAGGAGCTGAAAAGCATTTAAATTAAATGACTTTAGAGAGTCTATTAATTCTTCGTAAATGTTAGTTATTAGCGCTATGGTACCACCCGACACACCAGGAATGACGTTTGCGGCACCCATTGCAACGCCTTTAAAAAATCTAATGAAAAATGTTTTCATAATTAGAGATCTGCCGTTTCTTCTTCCCACTTTTGATATCCACCTTCTAAGTGAGATAAGTTGTTGTAAGCATGAAGTTTTTCAATCATATATTTTAGAGAACGACTTCTTTTACCACTATTACAATATATTATAACAGGTTTTTCTCTAGGAATGTCGTTAATTCTACTCATAAATTGTGCTAGAGGAATGTTGAGTTCGCAAATGGAGCCGTTTTCATATTCATAAGATTCTCTTATATCAATGATTTTGACATCTGCTTTACCATCGATTAGGTGTTTGAGTTCTTTAACAGTCATTCCTTGTGGTGCTATTTTGGTAGATGGTCAAAGAATGTGTCTCCTCTAAGCCCTAGCCTTAAACACTCTAGTGGTATAACCTCATTATAGGCTATATTGCCTAGGTTTACATTGGATCCCATTAATTTTATAAACCAAACTTGTTGGGTTTTTTGTGGTGATTCCCACATTATTTTATCGTTGTCAATTTTTGTTAAAATCTCCTCGATTAAATCTGAACGCACTTCACCACTACCTCGATATATACCTACGTTACCACCTTCTCGAGCTTCAGCAATAACTTTCCATGATCCTGCATCTAGTTCTCTTTGCATGAGTTCTATCCATTTGTAGGGCGGGATCAGCTTATTCGCATCTTTTGAACCCACTTCAGATAGTACTTTGAAATTTTTATTTAGCTCTGAAATATATTCACATTTTTCAACATGTGATATTTCTATAGACCCATCTGAAACTTCAACTGTATTGATGTTGTATTTATCCAGCAACCTTTTGTAGTCGTCAAACTTATTCCTAGCGATGAAAGCTTCAAATAATGTACCACCTAAATAAACATCAATGTTTGCATTTTGATAAAGTTTTATCTTTTCAGCAAGGTTTGGAGATATTATTGAAGTGCCAAAACCAAACTTTACCATATCGGTAAGCTCACCAGCAGTTTCTATAAAGTCTTCTACTTGACGTACACTTAACCCTTTGTCCATCATCATAGTAAGACCATTTTGACGAGGCTTTAATGCTCTTTGAGGTAAGTAAGGTATTTCGAAATTCATAAATGTTTTATTTTTTGTATTCAATCAGCAAATGTAGTAGATTTTTATTGTTTTTTATACTAGGAAAGTGTTGAAAAAACTCTTCGTGTAAATCGTAGTCAATAGACAGTGCTTCTTCAAATAATGTTAGAGCTTGATTTTCACTTCCGTTCTGAAAAAGATAAGCCGATAATCTATAAGATAGTTCTGCATTTTTTGGGTTTAATTTAACACCCTTTTTTAATACTTCAATAGCTTCAGTTTTAGATTCGTTTTTATAAAGCAAATGAGAGTAGTTAAGCCATGATTCAGAATCTAGTTCATCAAGTTCTAATACCTTTCTGTATGCTATTTCTGCTTCCTTAATAAATCCTATTTTTTCATGGATTTGAGCGTAGGAGAAAAGATAATCTACATTAGAAGAACTTATTTCAATGGCTTTTTTAATATGATATGAGGCTTCTAAATGCTGACCTTGTAAGTCAAGGATAAGAGCAATAGTGTACCAGGCTTCGCCAAAAAACTCATCTTTCCTAATACATTTATAAAAGTAAGATTTTGCCTTATTTAAGTCATCTAATTTTTCATAGAGTTCGCCAATATCAAAGTATAATATGGCATCTGCTTCTTCGAACTGAAACGTTTCTTTGCAGCAGTCAATAGCTTTTTGGTAATATCCCAGTTCGGATAATGACTCTGCTTTATTTGTGTAAGCTCTTATATAATTTTCTTTTATACATATACTGTAATCAAATGCTTTAATAGCATCTAAATGGTTATCCATTCTTTGATAAATAATGCCTAGATAGAACCAGGCTTCATAATCGTAAGGCTTGGATTTTATATGTCTTTTTATGAAGGATAAAGAGCGTTTTGATTTTTTTGATATCTCACAAGTTATGATGTAAGAGTACCAATTGATTTCATTATAATTATTCAAAATTAACAACCTTTCAAGCATATCTGCTGATTTAGAGAAATTGTCAATTTTTTGATATTCGTTAGCTAAGCATGAAATGATATCTTCGTTATTCTTATTGATAAGCAATAAATCTTCAAATATTAATATTGCATCTTTAGGTTTGTCTAATTTGCTATAAATACTTGCTAGAGTGTATAAATACTCTTCATTTTTTGTTGTAGGTACTTCCTCAATGACCTTAAGAGCTTCAGAGGCTTTGTCAAAGTACAATAAGGTTTGTGCCTTTTTAATTTTTAGCTGTGATGAAAATGGATAAAGTTTTTCATATAGAGAAAAGGCTTCTCTTAATTTAAATTTGTTTACGTTTTCAGTGTAATAATCAATTATTTTTTCGATTTCTTCAGAATCAAAGTAAACGAAATGGCTTTCGTTTAACATCTTGTCAAATCTGTTGATTAAGTGATTAGTATTGCTTTCTCCTTGTGAACTTAATTCATCTTCATACATAATATAAAGGTAAGTCTAAAGAATATATTTTCAAATTTTATTGAAATAAGTTTTTGAACAAAGAAATTAACATTTGATAATTGTTATCGAACAAGAGTTAGGTTGCCTACCAATTTTTCTTCAGAATTATTATGATAAATTACATGTATTTTATAAACATATACGTCTTGCTGACACAATTGTCCTTTGAAATAGCCATTCCAGCCTTCTGTTAATTCTTCTGAGTGAAATAAGTGTTCTCCCCATCTGTTATAAATATCTAGTTTATAACTTTTTGATCCAATAACGACAGGGTAAAAAATATCATTGATGCCATCTTATGTATTTAAATTATTGCCGTTTTCATTATTTGAATTAGGAGTAAAGCTATTTGGCACTATAATGTGTCCACTTGTACTGTTAGCTATACTCACATCTTTTCTACTAGTATCACTACACTCTTCGTTGTATGTTATTAACGTAATCGTATATTTTCCATTTTCTTGGTAATAGTGAGAGGGACTAAATTCTGTAGAGCTAGAAAAATCACCAAAATCCCATAAATAAGTATCAGCGTATTCAGACTTATTAGTTGTTTCTAATGCCATACCTAATTCTTCAATATAATCTGAACTTACTAAAAATCGTGAGATGGGTTTTTTAAAAACTTCAATACTGTTAGCTTTGGTCACTGAATGTGAGCCAGACTCACTTATTGCTGTCAAACTTACTGAGTAAATACCTTCCTGTTCATATATTTTAGTTGGATTTTCCTGATTTGAAAAATAGCCGTCACCAAAATCCCAACTGAAAGAAGTTGCATTTTGAGACAGGTTTGTGAAATTAACAGTTAGGGGTGCACACCCTTTCCCTTCGCCAGTAAAGTCTGCAATAGGCATATTAGGCAATATCTTTATCCATTGGGTTGCCGAATCAGTACAAGAGAATGTATTACTCATTATCAATTGAATAGCATAATCTCCAAAAGTTGAATAGGTATGCGTATTTGGGTTTTCTAATTGTGACGTTGTATTATCGCCA